>CAYZQI010000297.1:0-2501 GCA_964480455.1 uncultured Cytophagaceae bacterium | reverse complement strand
CGTTTCTAAAAAAATTAACAATTTTAGCGTACACACTTAACTGTTGGACTACCCTGACAGGTTTTTTTTACAAAAATCTGATAATCACCGTATTAAACCTGTTAGGTTTCTATCAAATAATTAATTGTATGTACTTAAACTGTCTTATAAGCCAAAAATAAAGACTTAATTTTAATTATCATCAAACCTGAAAAGATTAGCCCAACGCCAAACCCTACAAATGTGCATTATCTCGAAGTTTTATCTTAAATTTGCATAAAAATAAAAGAATTGTTAAGTCAAAAAATTGATACAAGGAAGTCTAAACTTCTTACCTAAGAATATGACCCAACATTACCAACGACATACCATCACGGCCGCCCTGCCTTATGCCAATGGTCCTCTACACATCGGACACCTTGCAGGCGTGTATGTGCCTGCCGATATTTATGCACGCTACCTGCGCCTGAAGGGAGAAGAAGTACTTTTTGTCTGTGGCTCTGATGAGCATGGCGTGGCAGTTACGCTGCGTGCAGAAAAAGAAGGTGTGAGCGTACAAGAGGTGATAGACAAATATGATGGCATTATCAGAAAATCTTTTGAAGATTTGGGGATTACTTTTGATATTTATTCACGCACTTCTAAGCCTGTGCATCACCAAACAGCCCAAGATTTCTTCACGGTATTGAACAACAAAGGACTCCTTCAAACCAAAACCTCTGAGCAGTTCTATGATGAAACAGCCCAAATGTTCTTGGCAGATAGGCTCATACAAGGTACTTGCCCTAAATGCAATCACCCCGATGCCTATGGCGACCAATGCGAAAACTGTGGCTCTACCCTTAGCCCCGATGAGCTGATTAACCCCCGCTCTACGGTCAGCAACTCGTCTTTGGTCAAAAAAGAAACCTCACATTGGTACTTGCCCCTTGACCAATACGAAGACTGGCTCAAAGAATGGATACTCGAGGGGCATCAAAAAGACTGGAAAACCAATGTCTATGGGCAGTGCAAATCGTGGATAGACCAAGGCTTGCTGCCCCGTGCCGTTACTCGAGACCTGACTTGGGGCATAGATGTACCCCTCGAAGAAGCAAAAGGCAAAAAACTTTATGTATGGTTTGATGCCCCGATTGGCTATATATCTGCCACTAAAGATTATTTTAGCCAAAAAGGTGAAAGCCCTGAAGCATGGAAAAAATACTGGCAAGACCCTGAAACCAAGCTCGTACATTTTATTGGCAAGGACAATATCGTCTTTCACTGTATTATTTTCCCTGTGATGCTGCACGCCCATGGTGAGTTTATCGTGCCTGAGAATGTGCCTGCCAATGAATTTATGAACTTAGAGGGCAAAAAAATCTCTACTTCTCGCAATTGGGCAGTTTGGCTGCATGAATATTTGGAGGAATTTCCTGATAAGCAAGATGTACTGCGCTATGTCCTGACGAGCAATGCCCCCGAAACCAAAGACAGTGAATTTACTTGGAAGGACTTCCAAAGTAAAAATAACAATGAATTGGCTGATAACTTGGGTAATTTTGTGCGCCGCCCCGTTGCCCTTACCCAAAAATACTACGGAGGTAAAGTATCGGCACAAGGCACACTCACCGAAGACGACCAAGAACTCATCGCCCAACTTGCTGCCTTCCCTGCCAAAATAGGCGAAGCAATAGAAAACTACCGTTTTCGTGAAGGGCTTTCTCTTTTGATGGATTTGGCACGCAATGGCAATCAATACCTCCAAAAAACTGCTCCTTGGCTGCTTTATAAGGAAGATGCCGAAGGCAATGCCGAGCGAATTGCTACGATTCTGAACCTTGGCATACAGGTCATTGCCAATCTTGCCATTCTGGCAGAACCCTTTTTGCCTCACACTGCGCAAAAGCTGAAGGCTATGCTCAATTTTACAGATTCGACTTGGGCAAATGCAGGCAAAATAGACCTCATCAAAGCAGGGCAGACCCTCAACGAAGTACCGATATTATTTGAAAAAATAGAAGACAAACAAGTAGAAGCACAGATAGAAAAACTAGCCGAAGCAGAACGCCAAAATACGCTCGCAAATGCCAAAGCAACGCCACTCAAAGAGGAAATCCAATTTGATGATTTTGCCAAACTAGACCTCAGAGTAGCCACTATCTTAGCTGCTGAAAAGGTTGCCAAAACCCAAAAGCTGCTCAAAATCACCCTCGATACAGGCATAGATCAACGCACTGTGGTCAGTGGCATTGCAGCGCATTTCTCGCCCGAAGAGATAGTAGGCAAACAAGTCTGCCTTGTGGCAAACCTTGCCCCCCGTGCCATGAGGGGCATAGAATCTCAGGGAATGATACTGATGGCTGAAAATGCAGATGGTAAACTAGAATTTGTAGCTCCTACACAGGCAGTGAAAAATGGGAGTGTGGTGAGGTAATTTATAATTTAGCCCAAACAAAAATGCAAGAGTCAAATACTTGGTCAGATGCTATGGAATGAATAATAAATAATTTGTACAATTAGGGCAAAATAGTATAGTTCAA
>CAYZQI010000296.1:0-2520 GCA_964480455.1 uncultured Cytophagaceae bacterium | reverse complement strand
TCTGGGCGTTTGAATATAACAAAAAACTTATCAACTAATTATTTACACTATCAAAATTACAACATTAAATGCAAAAGCACTTTCTAACTTTGATATTTCTATAATACCTTTTATTTTGTAGTAGTTGTCTAAAATTACGTAATTTAGCCCTCAAAACTTTATTTTGAAATACATTACTTATGATACACCCACAAGATTGGCACAAAGCAGGTAAATATTTTACCTACCAAAACCAACAAATCTTTTACATAGATGAAGGCGCGGGCGAGCGTCTGCTCTGTATTCACGGATTTCCTACTTCTTCTTGGGATTGGCAATACACTTGGCAGCCTCTCATCAACAAATACCGTGTCATTGCCCCTGATATGCTGGGCTTTGGATTTTCTGATAAGCCCCGCAGTTATCCGTATTCTATCCACGACCAAGCAGACCTGCACGAAGCCTTGATGCAAAAACTAGACATTAAGGCAGCCCATATCATTGCCCACGACTACGGCGACACCGTAGCCCAAGAGCTACTAGCAAGGCACAATAAGCGTGAAGCAAAAGGACAAAATCCCTTCAAAATTCAATCATTGGTTTTGCTCAATGGAGGTATCTTTCCTGAAATGCACCACGCCCGCCCTATTCAAAAACTTCTTGAAAGTCCTCTTGGGTTTTTAGCCTCTAATTTTTATGGAGAAGAAAAATTCAGGGAAAGTTTTAGCAATGTATTTGGTACACAAACCAAGCCCAACCTTGAGGAACTTACCCACTTCTGGAACATTATGCGCTACCAAAAAGGAAACCTTATTTTGCATAAATTAATACATTATATGGCAGACCGCCGCAAACACCGCGACCGCTGGGTCAATGCACTGATTGAAACCAAAGTACCTCTTCGGCTTATCAACGGACCCGAAGACCCTGTATCAGGCAGACACGCCGCCGAACGCTATCAGCAACTCATTCCTGAGTCTGATGTAGTATTGCTTGATAAAATAGGACACTATCCACACACCGAAGCACCTGAACAGTTTTTAGAGGCTTATTTTGAATTTAGAGAAAAACTATGATTGTCAGTATAGATACTTCCACGCCTGCCTGTTCGGTAGCCCTGCACGACAAAGGCAAACTCATAACCGAACTGAACCTACATCAGTCTAAAAGTTCTTCTGCAATGCTGCAAGTAATGTTAGAAGATTTGCTCAAATTTGCTCAAATCTCTTGGAAAGAAGTGCAAGCAATTGCAGTAGCCAAAGGCCCTGGTTCGTACACAGGCTTACGTATATGCACTTCTACAGCCAAAGGATTATGTTTTGCCTTGGATATTCCGCTGCTGGCAGTCAATACTTTAGAAGCAATGACACACCAAGTAAGCCTCACTCAAGCCTCCGCGGATTATTTGCTCTGTCCTATGCTAGATGCGCGCCGTATGGAAGTATATTGTGCAGTTTATGAGCAAGACCTAAAATCTTACAGCCCTACCGAAGCAAAAATTATTGATGCAAACTCTTTTGAGGATATTTTGTTAAATCGTAAAGTTGTATTTTTTGGAGAAGGTGCAAGCAAATGCCAAAATGTGCTTGCCCATCAAAAAAATGCCATTTTCTTAGAAGGCATCTTTCCCAGAGCCACGCATTTGGGTTTCTTGGCATACCCAAAATATCAGCAGCAAGCCTTTGAAGATGTAGCTTATTTTGAACCCTTTTATTTAAAAGATTTTATTGGTAACAAGAGAATGGGAGATTAGTTTTTGAAAAAATCCAATGACCAATGACCCAATGACCCATAACCCAATGACAAATGACCCAATGACAAATTACAAATGACCCATAACCCAATCACTAATAACCGAATAAATAACCCACAAAAAAATATGGAACAAGAAATAATCAACCGAGTGGCAAGAAGCCCCCTCGTGAGCCTAGATTTAGAAGATTTTTATCCACAAGGCGAGCGTGTTGTTTTTGATTTGAAAGACTGCCTTTACCAAGGGCTGATATTACGTGAAAAAGATTTCAGAGAATTTGTAAAAACCCATAATTGGGCGCAATACCAAGACAAATATGTAGCAATTACGTGTAGTGAAGATGCCATTGTGCCTACATGGGCGTATATGTTGGTGGCAGTAAGCCTCTCGCCTTTTGCCCGTTTTTACGCCAAAGGAACACTTGAAGCGTTGGAACAGGCACTTTTTCAAGATGTGGTTGAAAAGATAGATGTAGAACAGTTTAGAGATAAAAAAGTAGTCTTAAAAGGCTGCGGAAAATTACCCATTCCTGAGTTTGCACATATTGCCCTTACCAGACGTTTGAGCGGAGTAGTTGCCTCTCTGATGTTTGGCGAACCTTGTAGTACAGTACCTATTTATAAAAGACCGAAATAAAGAAAGTGTAAATTATGAGTTGTGAAATGTGATTTTTTAATTCATCATCATCAGCAACTTGTGAGTTGCAATAATCAAAATTATTATTTCCATTTTCCTAAGGAATGAATAATAAATAATTTGTACAATTAGGGCAAAATAGTATAGTTCAA
>CAYZQI010000295.1:0-2576 GCA_964480455.1 uncultured Cytophagaceae bacterium | reverse complement strand
TGAAATAAGAATAACAATTATTAAAACTATTTACTTTTGCCCTGAGAGGTATCATATTTTTTATTAATTTCAAATTTTGTTTATTGAGTAAAGGCAAGGTCTATTCCACCAAATAATCAGTAGCTGAAGCATGGATAACTATAAAAATACAATCATTAAAGGAAATTGTGTAGAAGTAATGCGCAATTTTCAGGATAACTCTATTGACCTAACTTTGACCTCCCCCCCTTATGACAACTTGAGAAGCTACCAAGGCTATTCTTTTCCATTTGAGGCAGTTGCCAGTGAGTTGCATAGAGTAACAAAGGAGGGCGGGGTGGTGGTTTGGGTTGTAAATGATGCAACCATAAAAGGAAGCGAAACGGGAACAAGTTTTAGGCAAGCATTGTATTTTATGGAAATTGGTTTTAATTTGCATGACACCATGATTTTTCAAAAGACAAATCCAATTCCGCAGATTTATAGAAAGAGATACCTTGGCGTTTTTGAGTACATGTTTATTTTTAGTAAGGGAACAGTAAAAACCCATAACCCTCTGAAGATAGACTGCCTACACGCAGGGCTTGCCCTCAATGGCACTACCTATAAAAACTATTCTAAGGGCATACAGAAAAGAGAGAAGATGGCTCAACCTGTCAAAAAACAAAAAATCAAAGGTAATATCTGGCAATATGTAGTGGGCAAAAAAGCAGAAGACCAAGCCGCCAAAGAACACCCCGCCCCATTTCCTTTAGCATTGGCAAAAGACCATATCTACTCTTGGACAAACAAAGGCGACTTGGTGCTAGACCCTATGAACGGAAGCGGAACAACTTGCCTTTCAGCCCTGCAATTGGGCAGGAACTACATCGGCATTGATATGAGCCAAGAATACTGTAAATTGGCAAGGGAAAGAATCCAAGAATATAAGAAATCCATCAAATAAAAAATATAATTCACTATGGTACAACAATTTATCGTGTTTACACTCTTTGTATTGGCAATCGTCTATGTAGGCAATTTATTTTATAAAGATTTTACTAGAAAAGAAGGATGCGGAGGCTGTGCCTCTTGTGGAGGGGCAGAAGCACTCAAAAAAATAAACCAACAAGTCAAAAATCAAAATCATAAAATACATCAAAAATAAGACTTATTCATGCAAACCACCAATATCCGCCAAGGCACTCCCGATGATGTAGGTGCTGTACTCCAGCTCATCAAAGAGCTTGCAGCCTATGAAAAAGCCCTCGAGGAAGTACAAATTAACAAAGCCCAACTCCTTGCAGATGGCTTTGGTGAAAAGCCGCTATTTGGTCTGTTGGTAGTAGAGGTTGAGCAGACCATCGTAGGCTTTGCACTTTATTTTTACCGCTACTCTACCTGGAAAGGCAAACTACTTTACCTAGAAGACCTCTACCTTAAGCCTGAGGCAAGGCAACAACAACTTGGTACACGCCTTTTTGAAGCACTTACCCAGATAGCTAGGAAAGAAAAATGTCAGCGCATAGTGTGGCAAGTACTCGAGTGGAATGAGCCTGCCATTAAATTTTATGAAAAAATAGGGGCTAAGTTTGATGGAGAATGGGTCAATGCCTACCTCCGAGTTTAAAGTTCAATGCTATAAAACCAATTACCTCATGCACTCCCTCCCGCCACTAAAAACACGCTTTGCACCCACCTCCTCGGGCTATCTGCATCTAGGCAATGCTTTTTCTTTTGTGCTTACTTGGCTCTATGCACGTATGCACAAGGGTAGCATACACCTTCGCATAGACGACATAGACACACAGCGCACTCGCCCCGAATACTTGGAAGATATTTTTGAATCGTTGGAATGGCTGGGCTTAGATTGGGACAGCGGCGCAGAAAGCCCTGATGATTTTTTGAAAAACCATTCGCAAATACTGCATCTCGATGAATATGCACAGGCTCTTGGGCTACTAAAACAGCACGCAAAAATATATGCTTGTGATTGTTCAAGAAAAGAAATAAAGGAGCAGGCAGATGCCAATGGGCAATATGATACCCATTGTCTTCACAGAGCCATAGGTTTTCAGACATCTAAAACTGCCCTGCGCCTACACACCCCCGCCCAAGAAAGTACAGTGCGCTTCTGGGATATGCAAAAGAACGACAACTACGTGCTGAATCTTAAGGAGATAATGCGTGATTTTGTGGTTTGGGGAAAAAATAAAATGCCCGCTTATCAGCTTACTTCTTTGGTAGATGATGTGCGATTGGGGGTTAATTTTGTGGTAAGAGGAGAAGACTTATTACCTTCTACGGCTGCCCAAGTATATATGGCAGGGCTTGTGCCCGCTTGGCAGACATTTGGAAAAAATGTTTTTTTGCACCATATCTTGCTCAAAAATGACCACGGCAATAAACTTTCAAAATCGGAAGGAGCTGTGGCTCTCAAGCATTGGCGAAACTCAGGAAAAAGACGTGAAAATCTATTTCTGTACTTTTCAAAACTACTTGGACTGCAACAGTGTACGCACCCTGTTGAATTACTTGAGGCTTTTATAAATAGTAAAAAAACTTGATTCTTTGACAATTTTTGTGATTGTGTGCGGTAAGATGAGCTAAATACTGTT
>CAYZQI010000294.1:0-2577 GCA_964480455.1 uncultured Cytophagaceae bacterium | reverse complement strand
TTGGGCAGAGGGAACTTCTATTGGAAATACTTTTCAGGGTAATTTTATTCAGAATGTGAATAATCCCAATATCACGGCTACACTGACTACTACCAATCCTGATAATTTTATGCTGGGTATAGGCATCTCAACAAGTACTAATTTCTATGCACAAACCATCGGCAATCAAATAGGGGCAACCACAGTAGGCATCAGAGTTAGAAATTACACAGCGGCAGGAGTAGCCACTACTATCAGCAATAACCAAATAGATACTCGCTTGCAGGGACTTAGGTTGAGTAGCATTGGTGCAAATGCAAGTGTTTTCACAGTAGAAGACAATATTTTTGATTTCTCAGCACAGGGGTATCCCATTCAGGTTGCAGTGCCTTTTTTCGGAAATCAGAATTTAGAATTACCCAACTCAGCCCTCAATTTTACCCAACTTAATCAAGTGGTAAATGTGAGTAATAACGATATTGATGGCGCATTTTATGGCTATTTTCTCTTTAGCATCAACCCAGCCATTGATTTTTTGATTGATGGTGGAAGTATTGATGCTGTAGCCCAGGGGGTGGCTTGTGTCAATTATGATGGCAGTAGCGTTTATGCCCCTAGCCGAATCAGGGTAGAGAATATCACTATGGATAACTTCCAAGGGCAAGCAGTAGGGAGTGTTCTCTTAGATGCCATCAAAAATACATATGATTTCCACGCAGGGGTTTATCTCTTGATTGCCAATGGCACACCTAATAATACATCTACCATAGTAGCTGAGATAGAAAACTGTATCATCAATGGCACTGCTAGGGTAGAGAAAACCAACAGTGCAGGCATTTATGCGGCTAATTTTTCTACCCGAAGATTGGTTACACTCACCGTCAATAACTGCGAAATCAGCAACCATGCAAATAGGGGCGTACACTTACAGTTGGTCAATTCGGCAACTTTCACGAATTGTGATATGATAGACAATGGCACAGGAGGAATTACCACAGATGTGTTCAGATTTAATATCGTCTTACGCCCAAACACTACCAATGTGAACTTTACCAACTGCCGCATAGAAAGTCCTGATGCACGATTTTGCATTACTATAGACAATGGAGGGCAGATGTCAGCATTTGACTGTGTAATCACGGGAGGCGTAGCAGGGCGAATCAATGTAGAACCTACGGATAGGCAAAATCAAAATTTTTCGGGCTGCTGGTGGGGCAGTAATGTATTGCCTACCTTGGGCAACTTCATAGACTTCAACCCTTGGCTCAATGTAGGCACAGATACAGACCCTACCACGAGAGGCTTTCAAGGAGACTTTTCGTATTTGAATGTCAATACGGCGGGGTTTCAGTTTGCACCACTCGAGAGGTTACAAGAAGGACACGATTTGCTAACTAATGGAGGCACAATTCACCTCCGCTCGGCTAATTTTAATGAAACCCTCACCATTAGTAAAGATTGTAACCTCACCAATGACGGCACTGCCAATATCACAAACCTTACAATTGATGGGGTAGGTATCACGGCTACACTGCTCAACCCTTTTACGGTGAGCAATGCCCTAACACTCAACAATGGCATCATAGAAAATACCGCTACAAGTATTTTACACCTCACCAACAATGCTACCAATGCCCTACTGCCTGCAGCACCCACAGGCACAAGCTGGATAAATGGCTACCTCAGAAGAAACCTACAAACAGGCAATTTTTATGATTTTCCCGTAGGAACGGCTACCAATATGGAGCTTGCTCAAGTACGCCTCAATACCCAAATAGGTATTACAAACCTCCTCGTACGCTTCAATCCTAACAATCCACTTACTGACCCTATCGCTTCTAATTTCACTCCTTTCACAGAAAACGGTATTGAATATGCTTTTCTGAATACTGCTGGTTACTGGGAAATAGCACCCAATGGAGGAGGTACATCAGACGATTATGACTTATTAATGTATCCTACTTTTTTGACTCCTATTCAGAATGGAGCTATCGTAAAACGCTCAGGCAGCCCCGATTGGCTTCCTGATGGCACTGCCAACCTGATAGCCCCAGGCATAGAACGCAATGGACTTAACGGCTTTTCTAATTTCGCCATAGCTATAGATGATGTACCACTTGCCAATAATTTAGTGAGGCTACATCTACAAAGACAAAGTACAGGGCTTTTACTTCATTGGGAATTGCCTGCTTTACAAAACTTACAAAGTGTATCACTTGAGAGAAGCACAGATGTACTTAATTTTGAGGAGGTATATCAGCCTTCTTTAAGCTCCACTGCTCTTAGGTATCAGTTTCTTGATGTATTTCCCTTGGCAAACTCCAACAAAACCTACTATTACAGGCTAAAAACCACACACAATTTGGGGCAAACTAACTACAGTGCTTTGATTGCGGGCAAGTTAGACAATACCACACAATTAATAAGAACTGTTTACCCTAACCCAAGCAAAGGCGAATTTCAAGTGCTTATTTTTGACTTACACTCCCCTTTGCTTGAAGTGATAGATATGCAAGGGAAAATCCATTACCAAAAGGTATTGGAGCATGGAGAGCTATCTCTTGATTTACATACTTTGCCCAAAGGAACTTATTTCTT
>CAYZQI010000293.1:0-2640 GCA_964480455.1 uncultured Cytophagaceae bacterium | reverse complement strand
CAAATTAACACGCTTTTTTTCTTATTTGTTATCCAAAAATTTAGCGGACTATTGTTACATCAGAAAAGTCAATAATAAAATAATATTGGCTGCCGTAGATTGCACTGGACACGGTGTGCCAGGAGCTTTTATGAGTTTTATTGGTTATCTAAGTTTGAATGTTTTAACGGTAATCGAGAAAATCACTTCAGTAAGTGAAATTTTAAAGGAAATGCACATAGGAATACGGAATATCTTACGTCAAAAAGAAACCAAAACCTATGATGGAATGGATATGGCGATGGTGAGTATAGATTTAGAAAATAAAAAATTAGAATTTGCAGGAGCAAAAAATCCTTTGATTTATATTAAAAATGGAGCATTGCATCTAATCAAAGGAGATATTTTTGGCATAGGAGGCGAACAGCGAGACACGGAAAGAAACTATACCCTGCATGAAGTTGATATTACTGAACCTACTACTTTTTATCTTTTTTCGGATGGTTACCAAGACCAGTTTGGAGGACCGAAAGGGAAAAAATTTATGACCAGACGTTTCCATCAATTACTTTTAGAAATACACAACGAGCCTATGGAAAAGCAAAAAGCAATACTTGGAGAAACCCTAGCAAATTGGATGGGTAATGAAAAACAAATTGATGATATTTTGGTAATTGGGGTGAGGGTTTAAGAAGAATTTACTTTTTAGATAGATAATTGAGTGGTACTTTTTTAACGATTAAACAAATCAAAAGCCACCCACTTTAGATAAAAGAATTGGCAATCATAATAGTTTTACAAAAAAAATCAGATAGCTTTGGTTAGAAAGGTAGTAATATACATTTTTGGAGCGTTCTGTGTGGGCTGTTCTTTACAACCACCAACCCAAGAAAAACTTGATGTGGTTACTTATGCCCAATTTGAACAGTTTGTTTCCGAAACAGGCTACGTAACTGATGCTGAAAAATATGGATGGTCAATAGTACAGCAAGATGTGTATAATTTCATAAAGGTCAATGGTGCAGACTGGCGAAAACCAGATGGATTCAACTCTCCAACTTCAAAATCTTTACCCGTTACCCAGGTGAGTCACAATGATGCTATGGCTTATTGCGAGTGGTCAGGAGATAGCCTTCCAACTTACGAGGAATATTGGGAACTGATAAAAGATGATAAACGCAATGTAATAAGCGATAACGTTGACCCCATTTCTGAGGCAGACAAAGTAAATATTCTTGGAAATGTCTGGGAGATAACCACTACTCAAAAAGGAAATGAAATACGTTTGGCAGGTGGTTCAGTTTTCTGCTCGCCCAATACCTGTCATGGCACTACAAAGGAACGTGAACTCTATGTAGATAAACAAACTGGAAACTTGCATATTGGGTTTGCCGTAGTTACGAGCAACTGACGAGGCTTTCTTTGCTCAACTAATTTATTGTAAACTTGAGAGCTAGTTTTTGTTCAGGTATGCAAAGAACTACTATTCAAGCCAAGTGAGAAGGTTTCAATCGATATTTAGATGATAATTTATATTTTTCTCATAAATCCAATAAAAATGAATACAGCTCGCATTTTTGCATTTGTATCATTACTTTTTACAATTAGAGGGTTATCAGTAGAGGCTCAAGAAACAGAACAATTAGCCCATGACTTAAGCAAAGAAAAAATATTACAAAATGGAACGTACTGAACCGCAAGCCAAAATATAAAAATCTATTGGCTAAGATCATAAGAACGTGATTTAGTCTTATGATATAACTACTGTTTCTTGGTTGATGTTTAAAGATGGTTTTTGGGAATTTTTAGAGACCCAAAAGTAAGTTTATAACTACGTAACAAAACAAGCCCCCACTGGTCATAGCATCTTTATCCACAAATGCCACTGCTTTTAGCCTCTCACTGATAGCAAACTTTACGAACCGTTTGAACTCAGATATAGAATACAGTTTTGAATAAAAATCCACGCGCCAGCCATAGGAACTTGATTTGGTGGGTGAAGACCCTTAGATCAGGCAGGGGAATAAGTACGCTTCACCACCATTGAGCCAGAATGATAAACTAAGTTTTAAAAAGCACAACCAAAGTTCAGCCCAAAACGTGGATTAAGTCCCGTAAAAATATCATTGTCAAAATCTTTGTCTTGGTCTGTGCGCTTGTAATGCGGAATATCGTACACTACTCCTCCATATATCTCAATAGTCCACGTAAATTTAAAATTAAAGACCCATTGTCCACCTAGCCCTGCACCCAGGCCATAGGTCATCAGGCGTGTTTTATCAGAGAATTGAGATTCTGAAAGCCTAAGATTTTGGTATCTAAAAAAAGAATTGATAAAAAATCCAGCAGGTGATTCATATTTATCTAGGTAAATACGATATTCAGGTATGATTCCAAAGCCCTGAGAATTAGTAGATTTGGATTGATAATCTGTATAAAATACCCCTAATTGAAGGCTGTTTGCAGGATTAACAATGTGTTCTGCTGAGATAGATACCGAACTAAAGAAAGGGCTTAAAACATTTATTTTGAGAATATTACGTGGCTGTGCTGTGGATTCACCAAGAGACAAAAAATATAAGCACAAACCAAAATATAAAAATCTATCTTAGTGTAGAGATTTCCGTGCTGGATAAAAGATAAAAACCTGACCCAAATATT
>CAYZQI010000292.1:0-2705 GCA_964480455.1 uncultured Cytophagaceae bacterium | reverse complement strand
CAGCGATGGCTTTGAGCTTCTCTTTCCTGCCGAGAAGTTTACCCAAGAGTATAGCCCAGTAGAGTTCAAAGACCTTAACCTGAAAGCAGACCTTATAGATGAAACTTGGGATAGGTTTTCTATCTCTATCATTTTTTACAAAATTCTTTTTGGCATACACCCCTACGCAGGTACTTGTAAAGGTAATTATGCTTCGCTCAACTCCAATGAGCAAAAAATGATGGAAGGGTTATTTCCAAATGGCACAAAGAATGAGCATTTTGAAATCATACCTGAGCCACACAAAAAATTTCACAAAGCACCCAAAAAAATAAAAAAACTTTTTTTGAATACTTTTGAACACGGCCTGAACCTGCCCGCTCGCCGTGCTTCTGCCGAAGATTGGTGTAAAGTACTCCGTACTGCCAAGCCTTCTTTTTTTGAAAAAATACGCAACGCCCTCAAATTTAATACAAAGTCTAAAAAAGATAATAAAGAAAAGACTACCCCTGCATCAGGCTACCATACGCCCACAAGCAGCACTGCTGGGCTTATCCCTGCACTGATTATGTTTGTAGGCTTTACTGTGCTCGCCGTTTATCTCTTCAAAGTAAATGAAGCACGCAAACTCCGTGAGCTAGATGCTATGTATGGCACAGTAGATGAACACAAACCTACTGATTTTATCAAGCAAATTGCCCTCTATGAAGGGCATGATGCCGTTGAGAAACTCTATGAAGATGTAACTTGGGTACGTAGCGATGATAAGTTTGGACTTATCAATATACAACGTAAATACCTTACGGATATAAAGTATGACTGGGCAAATGATTTTCACAGCGGTCTTGCCGCAGTCCGCCTCAACGGAAAGCACGGCTTTGTAGATAAGACAGGCAAAGAAGTTATACCGCTTCAATACGATTATGTATCCAACTTCAGGGGCGATTTTGCGGTTGCACGCGAGGGCAAAGACTATTATTTCATCAACCGAAAAGGAATAAGACTTATAGGCTATCAAGAAGTGGGAGATTTTCACGAAGGACTTGCCACTTACAAGAAAAACGGTAGCTGGGGCTACCTCAACGAAAAAGGTGAAATACTGGTAGAGGCTCAATTTGATTATGCTTATCCTTTCTCAGGAGGTAGAGCAAAAGTAAATTATTATGGCAAATATGGCTATCTCAACACAAAAGGCAAACTCATCATTCCTACACAATTTGATGATGCAGGTGTATTTGTAGATGGAGAGGCTAAAGTACGTATCGGTGAAGATGAATTTATGATTGATGAGTGGGGGAGAAGGCTAGATTTCTGAACAAGCATGATAGACACAACAAAAAATGGAAGTAATGAAATACTACTTCCATTTTTTGTGCCTAATAAATCATCAATTTAATCTACAATGGCCTGATAGACGAGGTTTTCAAATTTCTCATACAATTCTTTGTGTGTAGTGGGGTAGATTTGTGTCATCAATACGGCTACGATTTGCTCTTCGGGGTCTATCCAAAAAGTAGTATTGAAAGCCCCACCCCACCCTAGCCTGCCTACCGAGCCAAGGTGCTTGGTGCTGCTCTCAGGCGTGCTGATAGAGAATCCCAAACCAAATTTATCACCTCCTCCCCACACGGTTTTAGCACCAATTTGGTTTTTGGTCATCAATTCGAGTGTTTTTGGAGCAATGATTTGCTTGTTTTTGTATTTGCCTTTGTCCAATATCATTTGGCAAAATTTAAAATAATCTTCTGCCGTGCTACACAGTCCGCTACCACCCGAGAAGTAGCTTTTTGCACCTTTGGTTGGGAAATCTGCCATAGCTGCTTCGGGTTGATTTGTATAGAAGTTTACCTTGCCATCTTTGCCTTCATACGCCATCTTCACAATTCTCTTTTCCATGACTTTGTCATAAAAAAAACGTGTATTTTGCATTTCTAAGGGGTCAAAAATTCTTTTTTGAAGAAAGACATCAAGCTGTTCGCCTGAGAGTATTTCTATCAAGTAACCAATCACATCAGTATTTAAGCCATAGCTCCAGGCATCGCCGGGTTCGTGGAGTAGTGGCAGTGTTGCCAAAATCTTCATACGCTCTCCAATGGTAGTTTTTGCCATGGTAGCAAGGTCAGGTATGCCTGCCTTAGCATAGATAGCACCCGTCTGCTTGCTGTCCATAAAACCATAACTAATGCCCGAGGTGTGCGTGAGCAAGTGCCTAAGGGTGATTTGCTTCTTGGCAGGCTCGGCAGTATAGCTGCTGTCTTGCGGGTTGAATATTTTGAGAATTTGAGGGTTTTTAAATTCGGGAATGTACTTGGCGAGGGGTTCATCTAGCAAAAATTTTCCTTCTTCGTAGAGCAGCATCAGCCCAACCGACACAATGGGCTTGGTCATAGAAGCTATCCTAAAAATATCATCTTTTTGCATAGGACTGTTAGAAGTAATACCGTTTTTGCCCACAGCCTGATGATAGACAATTTCGCCTTTGCGTGCTACCAGCACTACTACACCCGGAATCCAGTCTTTTTGTAGGTATTCATTTAAAACGGTATCTATGCGCTTGAGACGCTCCGTGGACATACCCACACTTTCAGGGGTAAGCGTATTTTTAAGTTGATTTTGTGCTTGAAGTGATGGCAAAGACAAGCAAAGCCAACAAAGCAGGTAAAGTGAAACAATGATTTTTTTCATGAGTTTATTTCTTTGGATTAAAATTTTAGCCCAAATTACTG
>CAYZQI010000291.1:0-2727 GCA_964480455.1 uncultured Cytophagaceae bacterium | reverse complement strand
TCGAAACCAATAATTCCCACAATTTTTTTGTTGACCTTGATGGAGATGGCATCACCGAATGGGTTGAAATGGGCTATAATTACACTTCCAAAGAATACCCCTACCTGATGGTAAAATCCAACATCGATCCGTATTTTAGCCACACATTGCACCACCAAATTAATTTCGCCCCCATCCTGCTCGAAGATACACCTCCAATTTTTGAAGATTACGATGGGGATGGAATTAAAGAAGCCTTCTTTTTCACCTGCAGAAATGATTCACTTTTTTTACTGGGAATTAATCCATTTGAAAATAATGGATTGTTCCTCGAGAAATTTATCACAAGAGTTAGCATAAAAAAAGGAATATTTGATTTTAATGTTTATCCGGTGGGCTTGTTCGATTTAAATGAGGATAGTTTTAAAGAGGTTGTATTTAAGGTAGTTGCCGGATTCGCCAGAGATCCAAGACAATTTTATGCCTACGACATCCACAATGATATTTTGAGTACCAGCCCCACGAACTATATTGGACTTATGGAAACTACAAGCTCAACTCACCATGATTCCCTCGGATGGCTGTTTACCTCAGCAAACTATGCTGCCCAAAATGCCCTGCCGGAAATATACCCAAATGATTTTACTGATTTTTCTACCTGGATTTTTGCCCTCAACAACAAACTGGAATTCCTTTTTGATCCCATCCAAACCGATACTGTTAAAACAACCTTATGGCTTGAAATTATTGAGGAATGGAATGAAACCTACTTATACGGGCAACTGGTTTATCGCGACAACAAACGCGACAACAAGATTTTCAAATACGACCTTCGGGGAAATCTGATTTTTGAAAAAGTCATTGATCGGAAAAAATACAGAAATTCCCACATTAGAGTTGTGGGTACACAGTTGTTGTTTGATTATGTAAAAGGAAACCAAAGACATATAGCTAACTTAGAACCGGACCTGTCATTTTCAAAACCGAAAGAGATACATGCCATCTATAGCCTGACAGCAGCTAATTTGGATAACGATAGTTTAAATGAAATAATAAGCTGGAACTCATTAAATCATTCGATTGTAGTTTATCAAAATGGTTTTGATGATCCGACAGAATTAAAAATCGAAACAAAAAGCAGATTAGAAGCAACGGATTTTTCGGTGCTAAAACTCAACAATGCCCAAAAACTGCTGGCAGCTCAAATGGAAGAAAGCCTGATATTTCTTGAATATCTTTTCAATAAATATTTCTTCCTGAAATATCCCACCTGGATTTTCATTTATTTGTTTTTCGGGTTTTCCTTTCAGTTTGTGCTGAGATATCAGCGCCGCAACCTCATAAAAAAATACGAAAGCGAGCGCAAAATGACCGAACTGGAGCTGCTCACCATCAAAAACCAGATCGACCCGCATTTTATCATCAATGCTGTAAATTCTATTGGCAGTGTAATTTTTAGCAATAGCGAAGACAAAACAAAATCCTATCAATTTTTGGTCAACCTTAGTTCCCTGATCCGCGATACCCTTAAAAACTCACAGGACATTTCCGTAAGTCTCAAAAAAGAAATCGATTTTGTTGAAAACTATCTTAAGCTTCAACAATACAGGTATAACCACAGGTTTGATTTTGAAATTATCAACGAAGTAGAAAAACCCGAAAAAGTAACAGTGCCCAAAATGGTCATCCACACCTTTGCCGAAAATGCCGTTAAACACGGGCTGGCCAACAAAAACAAGGATGAAAAAGGAAAGATTAAAATCTCAATCAGAAAAGAAAACAGTGGTATCCGGATAGAAATCAATGATAACGGAATTGGCCGGGCAAAAGCCTCCGAAGTTTCCAAAGGCTCCACCGGAAAAGGCCTTGGGATCATCGACCAAATCATTACACTCTACAATCGCCTGAAAAAAACCAATGTAAGTTATGAGGTGGTTGATTTGTACGAAAATGAAAAACCGGCAGGAACAAAGATCATCATCCGGGTGTAGGGAAGGGGCGTCTTCGATTGTTATTCGTTATTCGCTAATCGTTAATTGTTATCCCTGTAGTTTCACATAGTTCTCTGGTAAAGGATTTGGCAGCATGGCTATCCATAGCCCGGTCATTTATGGCCGGGGCTAAGGATAAAGTCAGGAATTGTTGAAGGCCTTTAACGGCCCTTTTTGTTTCCCGGAGTTTGCGGAATATCCCCAGGCCTGAAGTCCTGGGTTATGAAAAAATAAATTGCACCACGCATGCATATACGGAGAACGTCTTATAAAACTGCTCACCACCCACGGGTGGCTTTTTATTTTGGTTATGATTCTATGCCTCAATCAGAAAAGGAAAACCTTATTTCAAAATCCTAAACCTCAATAGAAAGATAGTCACCTTTGGAAATTACCAACCTTACCTTATTTCCAATTTCCCGGATTTTTTTCAGATAAGGTAAGGTTTGTTTGTGTTTGCGGGAGATTTCGTGCTATGAAGGTTTGAAAGATGATAAGGTTTTGGATTCCACCCTAATAAACAACATCAAAAATTATCAGCATGTCTTTCCATAGCCCGGTCATCCCGCTTTGCCGCGAGGCGAGTTATGGCCGGGGCTTAGGAAATGCTGAGAAATATTGAAGGTGGTTTAAGGTCTTTCTTTATGAATGTTTGTCCTGATCTTATTAATCAGAAAACCTTATTTCAAAAATTAAACCTTCATAGAAAGATAGTCACCTTTGGAAATTACCAACCTTACCTTATTTCCAATTTCCC
>CAYZQI010000290.1:0-2737 GCA_964480455.1 uncultured Cytophagaceae bacterium | reverse complement strand
AAATATCCTTCACCTGCGCAGGCATTGGACGGACAACACAGCTAAGTTATTTTTTCTAAACAAAAAATTTTTAAAACAATGCAAAAACAAGTAAAAAACAACACAGATGAGCTTTTCGCTCAATTTGCCGCTTACGAAATCTCTACTGAACAGGCTTCGCTTGTGAGAGGAGGGGAAACTTGTAGACGTACTGGATATCGTGTCCATAATGGTACTACTCATTGGGACTATGAAATCGTTTCTACCCAAGAACAGATATGTGATGAACTTCAAGAAAGTGATGGACCAGGAGAAGATTTAGATTCTCTCATAGGAACTACATTCATTTGTTAGTAGTTAATCCGAAGTGATTAGTCTGAAAATAGACTAATCACTTTATTTTACTCAACCTAAAATATTTACTGATATGATGAATAAATTACAACTAATCTATTGTATTTTCATTATTATAGTATTCAATAATTATGCGCTATTTGGGCAAACTTATAAGATAGATATGAACAAAGAAGTATATAAAAAATACTATGGAGTTCAAAGCCAAAAGTTTTATTATAACTTTATTTATCAACAGAAAGGTGAATACCCTGATAAGCTAAAAGCTGGAGATGCTGAGATAGAGGGAGTCAAATTTATGTTGGCTTTGCAGGACGTAAGCAGAAATGGGATTTATAATGAAAAAAACTATGGTGCAAACTTATCTCTAGGCGAATACGGAGCAGATTCAATTATTGCCAATATTCACAGCTTACCCAATGTAGTGAGTTTTACAGAAATTCCTGACAGGAACATTATCATTCAAGTAGAAGATAAGTTTTTTGAAGTGTTAGAAGTAGATAGCAAAGGGGAGTATATCATCATCAAAACCCTTCCAGCAACTTCTGGACTAAAGCCTGATATTCGTAAGCTAGAAGTCTTGTTTGTGCCTACTGAGTTTGAGTTATTAGATAGGCAAATCGCGAACTTATTTGACTACAAAAATAAGGGTAAGTACCTTTACATTGAGTTTTGGGGACTTTGGTGTGCACCTTGTGTAGAGGCAACTGATAGCCTGAAGCAAGTGTATGAGTTGTATAATGACCGGTTAGAAATCATAGCCTTGAACGAGAGAGATGACCATGATAAAGTAAGGCAGTATATCCTTGATAAAGAAATCAAATGGGTAAATGGCTTATCAAATAAAGAAATCAGCACAAATTTACTGCAAAATGGTTATCCTTATGGGATATTATTTGATGAAAATGGTAATCTAATCAAACAGTTTTTGCACCCTGTTTCACTCAGAAAATACTTAGAAACTCATATTTTTAAACGAGAATGAAAAAGGTATTGATACTGACTAACTCAGGAGATAGTACTACCAATGAGGTGATGGCTTGGTTAGATAACAGAGGGGTAGAAATAATCAGGATAAACGAAACAGCTTTTTTTGATAAATATACTTTTCATATCACTACTAACAAAATCAAGCGTGATGAGTTAAATTCAGATATACTTAAGATTGATGATATATTGGCTGTTTGGTATAGGAAGTCAATCTCTACAAAACATGAAATCTACTTGCTTCCAAATGTAAAGGTACAAAAGCATTTGGAGATGGAGCTTTTTCAAACATATCGCTTTTTTCTTTCTTCTTTACCTGAGCAAACTCGTTCATTGGGCTTGATAAGTTTGTTACATCTCAACAAGATGTATGCAATAATTCATGCACAAAAGGTAGAGATAAAAACACCTACTTCATTGGTAACTAATAGTAAAAAAGCACTTATTGATTTCCATCACCAGTATCAAAGTGTAATTACAAAATGTATCAGTGATGGAGAATTTTTCTTGGTAGAAGGGAAGAGTTACGGACACTATACATCGGTAATTGATGAAGATATTATAAATCAACTTCCTGAAACCTTTTTTCCTTCCTTTTTTCAAAAAAAAATAGAAAAGAAGTATGAAATCAGGGTATTTTATTTAGATAAGAAATGTTACAGCATGGCTATTTTTTCTCAACAAGATGATCAAACAACAGTAGATTTTAGACGATATAATGAAAAGAAGCCAAACCGTACTGTTCCTTATCAATTGCCTCAGGGTTTAGAGGAAAAAATTGGGCTATTGATGGATTCTTTAAGTCTTAATACAGGTTCGTTGGATTTTATTAGAGAAGAAACAACAGGGCATTATATCTTTTTAGAAGTAAACCCAGTAGGTCAGTTTGGAATGGTGAGTCATCCTTGTAATTATTTTTTAGAAAAAAAAGTAGCCGAGTTTTTATGTATCTAAAACTGGATAGTAAAAATGGAAAAAAACGAAGAAAAAGAAATATTAAATTATTTTGGTAAAGCTTTATTAGAAAAATTACCAGTTAATTATCGCCTTATGCAATCTACTGGAGGCGAAAAGAGATATATCAAAGTAGTAGAGAGCAATTTTTACCAAACCAAAGTCATATTGACACATAGTTTTTATAAGCCAATTTCCAAACCACCGATTCTAAGTGATGCTCAAGACCCAGAAAGTATATTTTAAATTATTTGCAAATTGCATTCTTGTAAGAGGAGCAGAAAGGAGTACAATTTGTGATTTGCAGAGAGGATACTACAAGTTAATTCCTAATCTATTGGCAGATATATTAGCAGAAAATGAGAACAAATCTGTAAGCGAACTTAAATATTTTTTTGATAACCAATATGATAAGTAAAGAAACTTAAATAAATTGTACAAAAAAGTTATAGTTTTGTTTTTC
>CAYZQI010000289.1:0-2742 GCA_964480455.1 uncultured Cytophagaceae bacterium | reverse complement strand
TAAGAGCGAATATACAAATCTTTTTTGATGAGGCTCAACCTAGCGAAACCTAAGTGTAAGGAAGGGAATAGGATTAGGGCTGTAATAATCAGCAGGGGGCTTTTCTCCTTTTTTATCATCATAATAAGGTTGATAATGTGGGGTCATGATGTCTAATTTGAGTTGAGGCGAGGTGAGAGGATAGGCATCAAAGAAGATGATATTTCCTGCATACTCGGCACTCTCTCCTTTGTGCTTCAAAATAGATTTGAAAGGCTTACTATCAATTTTAAAGTCTTTTGGACAGCCAAATACTTTGCAAAAGATTTCATCAGTTGAAATAGCAAAACCCTCCATTTCTTGTTTTTTATCGTGGTATTTATCTAAAAGATACCAACTTCTTACTACTCCTTTGATAGAAGTAGCAGGGATATAAGGAATACCATAAATATGATGCAAAGTAATGCTCGTTTCATAGACCGAAGCTCCCCCTAAACCAATCACAAATCTCCAATCGGGTTCAAAATCTATATAATCATAGTTTTCACTACAAAGAGATTGAATGGCTTTCTCTTGATTTTTTTCAATAGCAACTAAGTCAATGCCCACAAAACTAAAATCATCTAATTCTTGTTTAATAACCTTACCTTTGCTATCTTTTGTAAAAAACCTTTCATTAAGTTTTTTTAATTCTTTTCCATTATTAATCTTATACTTAGACAGGGATTTATGTGGCTTATTTAAAGCCAAAGCAAAATTGATTTCTTCCATTTTGTTAGTTGTTTTAGGATTAGTCTTCATCTTTTACAAATCGGCGTAGCCACGTGAATAAGGCTAAGGTTTCCATCGTGGTAATTCTAATATCTTTATCTTCAAGCGTATCAGAAAATATAACTTCGGAAAGCTTTTTACCCGCTAATTTTCCTTTTAATATTTCTTGGGGTTCATCACTAAACCATCCGTCAATATCCTCAATAACCGACTTCCATTCCTTCTCTTTTGACAGCATAAAAGCGAATGTATAAATCAATCCATTAGTCTGAACATACGCTGGGAATTTCTTAACATTGCTATCGTAGTTTCCTGATTTATTAGTTCTGTTGGCTTGTTTATAGGCATATATTGAGCGATGTTGCTCTATGTTTAATCTATCATTTCCGTTTGACATAATTCTTAAAATTTAGTGTTTACAATTCCTTTTCCAAGCGTTGAGTTGCCGCCTATTTGCATAAAGCTATTATCTGCATTTGCAGCAAAGTAGTTTTGCACTTTTTGTTCTTCGCTTCCTTCTGCATCTTTTTTGAAAGAGCCTTTTCTATCTTCTTTTGCCGTAAAGATAGAATTAGCAAAAACCAATGAATATAAAATGCTTTCGGCAGGTAGGTACTCTTCTGTGAATAATGCTCCTTTGGCTACTGTGCCTTTGGCATTGTCTATTTTATTGCGAGTGATGACCTCAGTAAATAGCTTTACAAAATCGGCAAAAACATTATCTGCTAAGATGACTACTCTTTCTTTTAAATCAATTTCTAGGTATTCTGCGATAGCTCCTGCTAAAGACAAAGTATTTTTGCTTTTTGTAATCTCAAAAGCATACTCCTCTAGAATGATTTGTAATTTATCCTCAGCTTTTCGGATACACAAATAACCATCATCAGCTACTGTGCTTTCGATGCTTACTAAGTTGATGGCATCTTTTAGTGTTTTCAATGCTGCATCTTGCTCTCCACAAATCGCCAAATCATTTTTAAATCTTGTCAAAACTTGTGGGCAGGTTACATAAGCAAAAATACCTTTGAATGATTTGACAGGGAAAAATAGCAAGCGGGCATCAGAAAAGGCTAAAGCTCCAGAGAAATCTCGGTCTTTTTGGGTAGAAAACTCATCTTTGACTTCTTTTGAGAGAGAATCATCATCATAACCAAAAGCTAATTGAATATCCACCCAATCTTCTTTTTTATTTGCTTTGCTTTCAAAATGCTCACGGATAGCACCTTTAAGCGAAGATGCCTCTATTTTTGGAAAACCTGTATGGCTTTCTCTTTGAATGGGCAAATCTACTAAGCCTAAATCTGAACCAGAGCCTACGTGCATAGGGCTTTGACAATGGATAAATAATGGTTTTGCGAGTTTGTACATATATTATATTTGTTTTATTGTATTTTATTTTATTTTATCTGTTATGTTCCACGACTGAAGTCGTGGGTTTTGTTATTTTCCTATGTTCCACGACTGAAGTCGTGGGTTTTGCTTACTCTGCACGAATAAATTGGTGGGTTTTGTTCTCTGTTGCTCGGTTATTTATTCGGACGTGTGCGGTTGACATAGCCCACGAATTTATTCGTGGGTCTAATATAACCATAGCCGACCAAACGGTTTTAACCGTTTTCATCCTCAACCCAAGTCAATCCATGAAGCCTTACCAACTTCTCATATTCTTCTTTAAAAGTTATTTTTTTATGGTGTTCATCCTGATTTCTGATGTAGGCTTTTACTTTATCGATGCCTGATTCACTCACAGAGAAAGCCCCATAACCTACTTGCCAGCCAAATTTCGCTTCTATCAAGTCTTGTTGATTAATTTGATAAGAACTCCCTCCTTTGATTTGCTTCATTACTTCAGCAATATTCTTATTCCTACTCAACAAAAACAAAACATGTATGTGGTCAGGCATACCGTTAATAGCCATCAATGAGCAATCTAAGCCCTTCAATTCATCTATGATGATTCCAGTGAAGCGTTCGATGCTTTCAATGATGTAC
>CAYZQI010000288.1:0-2798 GCA_964480455.1 uncultured Cytophagaceae bacterium | reverse complement strand
ATTTTACACCTTAATTTTGCTAGGTTTTGGTACTGAAAGTGGGGGACACCTTACTGCAAGCTGTAAACTCAATAGGGATTAACTTTCTTTCAAATGCCTGTGTGCATAGAGATTTATAAACACTTGGTAGTGCATCAATCGGAAACGGTATATTCTTCTGCTTACCCTCTCCTTTTCGCCCTATGTTTGTGCTAGTGAGCTGTGGTTCTTCCTCTGTGAGCGTTCCAACACTTATGTTTTGCTGTTGGGTAGGAGATGGTTGTATGGAAGACTCTCTTTTACCATTTTGTAGCCAAGCAAGAATTTTATCAGGCTCATAGGCTTGTATCAAATCTGCAATATCTTTCCCTTTTCCAAAAGTATAGGGTAGATAAGGCAAGCCTAACTCAAGGCTTTTCTTTTGGTTTTGTGCTATGCCTGTTTTGTCATTGTCAAGGCACAAGATGAGTTCGTTGCAGCATTTCTGTAAACTCTCTATGTGTTCTGGGGCTAGTGTTTGACCTGCACTATCTAAACCAATGGCGTGTATTCCATATTGATTGAAATGGGCATTGAGTATTAAACAATCTTTTAAGCCCTCTACAATAAACACTTTATCTTTTTTATCAGGAGTAAATATAATTTCATCATACCAATAAGGGAGGGATATAGTACTTGATTTTGGTTTTGTTGGGTCAGCGTATATCCAAGACCATTTGTATTTATCACTCAATGGTTGGTAGGCTTTCCATACACCCTTACCTCTTTCGCAAGCAAAGGCAAGGTATTCAGCTTCAAGATGCCTCACTTCTCCTTTATCAAGGTTAAGCAAATCAAAACCTTCTAAGGTTTGTATTTTCTCTTTTTTGAGCATTTCTAGGCTAACTCCAAGACTTGTCCAATAATGCAAACAAGCACCTTCTAAGTCTTTTAAGATAGGGTTGGTAAGGGCATAAGTCCCCTTATTTCGCTCTTTCTCAGTGATAATCTTCTCAGGCTTGTACTCCCACTTGGGCTTTGGAGTGCTGTCATATTCCATAGGAATCAAGCCAAACTCTTTGCCCAGCTCAATGACTGAGGTTTGCCAATCTTTACCTGTGGCTCTTTGGTAGGCAGTCAGAGAGTAATAGGCATCACCACTATTGTAATCTTTGATAAAGGCTTTGCCTTCTTTATCTAAGTAATAGACCTCTGAGGTATGCTCGGTAGTATCAAAGAGTCTGGTGGGTTTTTTATGCGTATTCTCTGTATAGGTCAGTTTATCAAAGATAGCCTGTCCAAAGTCTATTTCTAGCTTTTCTGCTATCTCACGAAGGTCAATGCCCTGATTGGCTTCGGGTTTATGCAAAGTTTTATGTGTATGGGAGGTCATATTTAATTTCTCCATATTTTTTGTGGTAAAGCTTTCGCTTTACACGTTATTAAACATTTTTAACATTGATAAAAAAATAGGCATTATCTTTTTGAATTGCCTTTTTCACAAAAGTTGATTGAGGGGAAAATGAGTGAGTATATGACCTTTAAAAAACGCTTTTTTAACCAGTTATTTAGCTTTCCTAGCCCTTCGTATGGTGGCTTCTGAACAGTTCAACAATGAGGCTATTTCTTTGACTCTAAGTCCTTTAGCTATCAAATCTTTGATGCGCTCGTGGTCATAACTATTACTTCTAGGTTTTCGGTTTTTAAAGCCATCTTTCATCTCAAAGCCAATGCTTTTTGACTGCGGCGGTATGTTGTTATCATCTTGCTGCTTCTGTTCATCACTAGGTGGTGGTGTATTAGAAAACTCATAAGAAGTAGCTTGGGGAGGAGCATTGGGTTTTTGATTCTTGGGTATAACCCATTCATCTTTCTCATTATGCAGCAGTGCATTACTCAGAAAGTGTTTTAAATCTGACCAACTTAGTGTAAACTCGGAGGTAGTATTGGCGAAAAGTTCACTTTCCTGTGCAGTTTTGTATTGGTAGTACACAGGAAAGACTAAACAAATCAGAAGTAAACATTCATTGCCTAGACATAAGGCAACCCAAAAAAAGATATTAAAACCAGTCTGTTTTTCCAGCAAGGATATTTCCTTTTTGTTTTGTTGTTCAAGATATTTCATAGCTTTTCCTTTTTGTGCATCTAGGCTATCAATTCTTGCCACATAGCTTGATAGTGTTTGGGCAACTGTCTGATTTTGAAGGTTGATTTTTCCTTGCCAACTTACAGCACTTTTAAAATCTTGCAAAGCTTGTTGTTCAGCTTCAATCTTCTCTTGGTAATTTTCAACGATATTCTTTTTGTTCTCATTTGCTAGTTTTTGATGTTGCTCAATGGTATTATCCATTTTGAGATAAAGTTCCTTTGCACCATTTACCGAAAAGAACACAGAAAGCCCAAAAAAGCCTAGGGCAAAGAGCAATAGTATAAGGTGTGCCACTTTTCCTGTCATCAATATTTTTCTGATACTGAGTGTAGTGGTTTCTGATTTGGCATACTCTACTATGATAAGCAACACAAATGTAAAGCAAGCCGCTATTATGCTATGTAGAAAGCCCTCAAAACTGTAAAACAAAAATACAAAACCTGTTGTGATAGAGAATAAACTTAGTGAGGGGCGAGCATACAAAGCAGCTTGCTTTAATCGGTAGTATTCGCTCACGAAAGGTTTAGGTGTAAACTGCTCCTTTGCTTTGCTTACCTCTTCCTTAAAAGTAGCTTCTTCTACAATTTTTTCATACATTTTTTGGTAGTTTTTCATCTGGATAAAGGTTAATTAGTGATTAAATTGTAGTTATTAATATACTCCATAAGTATTTGTTTATCAGTAGCTTAGG
>CAYZQI010000287.1:0-2802 GCA_964480455.1 uncultured Cytophagaceae bacterium | reverse complement strand
TGGTGATCAGCCTGTTCGATGCCGAGGATGAAGGCGCGCAGGTGGGGGGTGGTGAAAGGAAGGAGAGCCAAGGTGGTGGGATAGATACCCACATCGCTCAAAAACTAGCCGAATTTGGCTCAACCTTAACTGGAAATTTCTATGCCATTAAACATTGTGAGAATTGTGATTCGAATCAAGATGCATCTGAGGATTTTCATTACAATGATTTTACCCCATCGCCCGAGGGTAATATTGCCCTTTTTGGAAGTAATCTTAGCTTACATTCTGCTGAAGTAGCTACTTCAGGAGATCAGTCCTGCGTCATTATATATGTCACCACAGGAAATGCAGGCATTACAATTGAAACTGGCCTGTTTCAGAGACGCGATAGTCAGACAAATGCACCTTCCCTGGTTTTGGTGGATGGAGAAGAAAACCGTTTTGTTTGTACTAATCAATTAGGTGATTGGAGTCGGGTTATTTGCGAGCAAGGTTTTGGTATTACTAGGAGCTATATTGATAATTTGCTTATTCATCTGAACTCATGTATTGAGAGTGATGTAATCACCCAAACCGAAATTCCAGCAGATGAGCTCAATAAGCTGCAAGAACTTGTGGCAGAGTTTGAACAAGATCAGGGCATAGCCGCTCAAGTAACAATTGTTGACCAGGGCGATTATGAATCAGCTGTTAATAGCGCGGATGTACGCAAGGATGTACACTTGGTCATTGGCAAATCCGGTGGGCAGTTCAGTTATAAATTCCTTTACAAGGATGGACTTTTTGCCAGGCCAACATCAAAAACTAAAGTCTCTACAGGTGAAACAATTTCATTGGAGTATCAATGGAGCGAAGTTGAAACCATCCGTGATAACCATATTGATAAATCAATTGCCAATAGGGAAGCAATAGATGAGCTGATAAAAAGACCAGAGCCCACCCTCAACATATTTGAACGGGGCATGTGGGTGGTAAAAGTGACCAAAGAAACACTAAGCGAAATCAAGGTGCCTGTACCGATGTGGAATGATGCTGCAGAAGGGGGAGACTACCCGTTTCAATTGAATGCATTGGTATCGGGTTTGGGAGATGGATCTATAGATGAGTTCAAGAGTATCCCAGACTTATTAATGTTAGGCTTGAGCCTGTTTGATAAAGAAGAGCGAATAGCGATTTGGAATTCCGTATCATCACTTGAACCCAGTATGATAGGCAAAATGATAGATGCGAAAGCTGATAAATATACAAATCAGGGCCCAGATGTAGCTTTTCACGAAGGAGGGTATGATTTAGTGCAGGTTGCCAGTATTTTTTGGGGTGGAGCATTTATCAAAGGGGGTAAAAAGGCTTCCGATGCAGCCCATGCACTATCTGGTGTTTACAAAAACATACCCGATGCCATAAAAAATAAAATAGAAGACCTGCCAGCTCCACAGAAAGAGCGGTTTTTAGAGGATTTAGGCCAAATGTCAGAGGAGTCATTTGAAATTATTGTAGGAAATGATAATTTGGTAGATTCGTGGAAGAAGTTGGACAATCTGGGAGCTGATGAAGTCCAGAGACGGAATCCGGGGGCACTGGATGCGCTTAGTAAAACGAAAGGCTCACGGCCTGATCCAAGTGAGTATTTGTCATCAAGCTACATTAATAATCATCTTTCTAAGTTCAATGAGGGTAGTTCTAGAATAGTTAAGAAAGCTGATTTTGATGAATATGGGGTAGGTAAGCCTGATGCAGGAAAGACAGAGTTTGTATTTCCAAAAAGTGAAATGGATGAAATTTTAAGTTTACCTAATGCTGAAAAAGCAAAAAAACTTGGTGTTCCTGAATCTCAACTAGATGGTGATTTAGTCAGGATAGATTTTAAACCCACAGATAAGATTGATATGCCTTCTGGAAATGAATTTGGAGCAAATACTGAATGGATACCTGGCGGTAAAACTTCAGGTGGAGTTTCTGAAGCAATAGTTAAAACAGAAGGGATGCAACAAGGGATAGATTATACTGTAAATGGATTGTAATGGAGAGAGTGTTAGAAGAATTGGCCAAGCATCCTTGGGACTTTATTGTTTTCAAGACTGATCATGGCTTTGTGATTAATGTTGTTTTTCATGCTAGCGCCATGGATTACTCTAGAAGCTTCCGTCTTGAAAAAAAAGAAGCCCATCAAGATATGGAGGGATTAAAGCAACTCTCTGAACGGATAAGGACAAACTATGAATCTTTTAAAGATCGGGAAATTACTCCGGTTGTTAGAAAATGAAATAGAAGCCTGGTTTAACGACCGGGCTTTTTTACGAGTACGCCTGCTTGGCTTTAAAGTCACGGATAGACATGTCAATAAAATAGTAGAGCTTTTCCCTTACTTCGTTGGGGAGCCTTTGCAGTTCCAGGACACGGGTTAAAGTAGTGGCATCCACTTCCAGATCAGAATTGCCCACCAGATAATCTAAAGACACTTCCAATAAATTAGCCAGTCGGGCAGCAGCTTCGATGCTGGGCTTGGCTTCGTCCCTTTGCAACCTCTTCCTGGGAGAATCCTTTTAGTTGGCTTGGTTGGCTAAATTCTTTCTCGTTCTTTCTTTTCTTTTCCTTGATAGAGGCATGAGCGTAAAAAACAGTCCGGTGAGGGGTGTAGCGAATGGCCAGCATGCAGGGTGGGTTGTTGGTTTAGCTCACACTTCGACAAGTTCAGTGCGAGAGCGGGCTGGTGGGAGGATAGGCGATTATTTTGCCTTGACTTTTTTGCTTCGTTTTTGTGTCAGGACAAAAATGAAGGGCCTGCCCGGCCTGAGGGCTTCCATTCTAGTACTGATCATA
>CAYZQI010000286.1:0-2924 GCA_964480455.1 uncultured Cytophagaceae bacterium | reverse complement strand
CTCTTTGAAAATTTATAATGGTCTAACATTGGTCAACCTATGTTAGGCATGGACATATTGTCATTCACTCTTCAAAAACCTCTACTAAATCAATTTGCAAATCAGGGAAAATATGGGCATTAAATACCTCGTCTTCAGCAAAAGCACTCTTGAGTACATATTTGCCTTCTTCATTGAGCACGAACTGCAAAAGTGTGTGTTCCGAAGGATAAACCACCCAATACTCCAGCACGCCAGCCTCTTCATAAAGGGCATATTTGGTTTTCATTTCTTTCTTAGAATTGCCTGGTGAGAGAATCTCAATAATCAAATCGGGTGCGCCAATCGCCCCTCTTTCATCAATCTTGCTACGGTCGCATATCACACAAATATCAGGCTGTACTACGGTATAAACCTCTTTGTTGGCTTTGCTTGATTTCTTTTTGTCTAATAGACGGACATCAAAAGGGGCAGAATACAACTTACAGGCTTTATTTTTTAAGTTCACAAATAACAAACCTTGTAATTGTGTAGAAATATCTTGATGCCTAGAACTCGGCGCAGGCGACATTTTAAATACCTTGCCTTTAATCAGTTCTACACTTTGCTCAAAACGCCAAGTGAGGTAATCGGCATAGGTATAAGTGCCGTCAAGGTCTAAGTCATTAATGTCGGTGATGTATTTCATAAATGTTAAGCATTGGGTTCTATACAAAAATACAAAAAAATAGCATAAGAGTTGCTCTCTTAATTGCTTTATTAATGCTCAAACTTTTATGGGACACAACATCACAGCCCTCATCACTCAAAACCCGATTGACGAGCAAAAAGCTCAGGAATACAAGTTACCTTTTGTGTATGAAAAAGACTTTTGTCTTATTTTTTTGGAAGCATTGCATACTGATTATTGGTGTGCAACAATCAAGAAAATACGGCAAATAGACTTAAAAGATGAGCCTGAACTCGAACTACCTATTTTGTCAGACGGTAAATTTACCCACTTCATTGCAAATGAGTTGAATATCAAAACCTTTGCCCTCATAGAAACGGATTACTTTGGTGGCGCAGGTACGCAGTGGGCTTGTGTGTATGCAGAAAGCAAACTGATAATGCCTTATACGGAAGGCGGCATCAACCAAGCCTTAAAAGAAATCGGTGTGATAAAAGAAAAAAGTTTAGATGAGTTTGATACCATCAATCTGAGCAAATACCGAGATTATGAAGATGCCCTCAAAGCCGCTTTTCCCGAAAATTTTGAGGTAGCGTATGCACGTTGGTGGGGTTATTGGGAAGAGTTGAAGTAAACTAATTTTTCATTGATTGAAAAAAGACCATGATGTATTTCCAATACGAAGCCCTCAACGATTTTTTTACCCATTATTATCTTTTCTACCTTCAATACAAACAATTTGAAGACGAAATGGCACTCATCAAACACTATCAAGGTGCTTCTCCTGAGCAGGCAGAGGCTTTATTACAAGAAATCAAGGCTATCTTAGCAAATGTAAATGACCCAAACCAAGGCGAAATCACCAGCCAAATTCGTAGTCTGGCCAAAGGTTAACTATTTTGCTTTATGGTTATGGCGTCCTCGCTTAAATCCAGAGGCAAAAGCAATACGCAGTGAAGTACTTGGTTGATGCCTTTCACTCGCTATGTAAGCCTTATGGCTCGTGCGAGGGTTTATGATTATTTTAAAAATACATAAAGTTCTGATAATCAATGAGTAACAATCTTTTTCAAAAAACTTCAAACAAGTTAAAATATAAAATGTTTCAGTAAAAAAAATTCGTAAACAATAAATAAATCATGAAAAAGACTAAGTATTCTTATTTAATGCTATTAGCTGTTTTTTGCATCAGCACCATTTCCTGCCAAACTAAAACTGACACACAAACAGAGACAGAGACTCCTCAGAACAGTACAGTGCAAAACGAAGCTAAGTCTGAAAAAGAGCAATCCACCAATGAGATAGCTAATAAAATCACCGAAGAGGTCTATACTTCTCAAAATTTTTACGGCAATGGCGTTGATGAATACCTAAGTATAAATCGAGATAATGACGATGAAGTTCCTATTTTTACTTACTGGACTTCTAAAAGGGATCAAAAAATTAAGTTAATAACTCTTGAGCATGAAAAAGTAGATGCAGAACTTAATTATTACATTGTGGGTACAGTTAAATTTCCCAACGATACAAAAGTCTATCAATTTACATTTTTACCTGATGCATTAATCATCACTCACCCAGATAAAAGAACACAAGAGTATCAGATTATGTAAAGTATCTAAGCATAGGATTATGCAAAAAATAAACAGGTCGTGTTTACACAACGCACATTCAAGTTTTAAATGCAACTTAATTGTTTACCAGATTTTATTTTAATCAAAACTTGAAAGTTTCACCAAGTAAATGTACAGCAGTGTAGTATAGTATTAAAGGTTATCTTCAAGCATAGCTAGAGGAGTTTCATTGATAGTATGCAATCAAGACAACAACAAATAGAACTTTTGGCAGGTGACGGGAATTTAAAGGCACTAAAAAACCTCTTAGCGCAAGGTTACACACAATCAGAACTTGATGTAGCCTTAGAAAATGCTATTGCCTATTCTCAACTCGAGACCGCAGATTATCTGCTGGCTCTTGGGGCAAATTTTGCACATAGAGATTATCAAGGAGTGTATTACGCAGTACACAACAACGAGCTGGAAGGACTAAAGTATGCCATTGCAAAAGGGGTGGACATCAACGTACACGCAGGAATGATTCTGAATACGAGTCTGATGACTGCCATCAATACAAAATCAACTGAGCTACTCACATGGATTTTAGAAAATGGAGCAGATACAAAGCTTTTGACAGAAAGAAACCAAAAAATGGCAGCCAAATATGGTACAGAGGAGTTGAAAAGACTTTTAGTGAATCCAAAAGATACGCGACATCT
>CAYZQI010000285.1:0-2938 GCA_964480455.1 uncultured Cytophagaceae bacterium | reverse complement strand
TATTATTTTGAGTTAGAAGTGTTTTTCTCACTCCATAGCCCATAGGTTGCAACCTGTGGGCTATGGAGTGAGAATTAAGCAGGCTTCTGCAAATTGCTTTTTCTAATAACCATATAAAATTTTACTCAAAATACCTTTTACACAACCCTGCTACAGATTTTCACAAAATTTATTAGACAACCGTTTTTTTGATGAGATGGAATAAAAATAGCAACAAATTAAAATTATTTTCGTAGCACACTTGCCATTTCAAAAACTTAGTAATAATTTAGCAACTATAAAATAACCTATCCTAATCACCGCATATTTTTAATGTATGCTTGCTGATAAGAGCAGATTTTTTATTGTTTCCTGTTTATACCAGGGCGAGATAGTTACAATATTTATTGTACTGAAATTGTACTCAAAACTTGAAAAAGTGATTTTTTGATAATATTTGTGACTGTGTGCGATAAGATAAGCTAAATACTGTTTAGAACATAAATGCTAGCGGACTAAAAGCCCGCTGCTACAGATCTCCACAAAAATTGTCGGAGAACCGAAAAAGTTACTTTAAATTACTTTTTTGGTTTTTTCACAGTTATTAATGAATGAACATCAAATTAAATTATACTAATACTTAGTACTTCGGATTTAAAATGAAAAATGTTATTTATCTCCTCATAGGTCTTGCCCTTGTTGCTTTATTAGCTGTTACTTTGCCTTCACAAGTTAAGCAGAAAACTATTGAAAAACTACAAGAAACAACACAGACTGAATCTTCTACTAGCCAAGCTCTCAAAGAACAAACTGTGGCCTGGTACCAGTATTTTGATTTAAAACCCATTAAAAAAGAAGTAAATATTACCCAAAAAAATATCCTCTCCATAGCCCCAGCCAAAGAGCAGCCACAAAAAGAATTTATTGCTTTTAGGTTGTATAATTTGACCAGCCAAGCCCAAATATTTACTACACAAAATGGCAGTCTGATAATGATTCAAGAAGCTAAAGACCCATCAGGCAACTGGCAACCCATAGAGTACTGGGATTATGACTGGGGAATGGGAAGCGATTTTTCTCAATTGGCATTAGCCCCTAAGTACAGTGTATTGTTTACTGCTCCTTTGTTTGAGGGAGATTTTGAAACTCTTGTACGTCTTAAGCTCAAAGTGAATAATACAGATTCTTCAGACATTGTTTATTCAGAAGCGTTTACAGCTAAGGTAAACCTTGGGCAATTCAATCAACCCAAAAAATCAAAGCAAAGTATCAGCTATTTGAAGTAAGGCACTATCAGCTTAAACCGATAGTGCCCTGCAGGATTGCTTAATATAATTCATTATTTGCCTTTGCACTACTTTGGAGCTGTTTCAGCATCTATCACTCTAAAAAACTCCCTATCAAAAACGTTGAAATATTCTTCAGTATCAAACTCTTCATAATAAGGAATAAATTTTCTTAGGTTTTTTCTTACATCTTCTTCATAAGCCCGAAGATATTTCATTTTGGCTTTTGCTACTGATTTAATATCAATCTGTACAGTTGGCTCGGGCATACCCTCAATGCCATACATTTCGTTTGCAAGTGTACTTGTATTTGGATAGCCCCATTTTTTCATTTTTTGCGTCAGCCATTTATCTACTATCTCAGTTTCCATGTGGTCAGTATAGACAGATTGGTAAATTTTCTCGATATTGATTTTACCTTCCTCAAAAAGGTCTTTCACTAATTGACTAATGAAGATATGCTCAGGGTGTCCATATCCCCCTTTTTCATTGTCTAGTGTAAAAACTACCGAAGGCTTGAAGGTATTAATTTTTGTGATAAGTGCATTAGCTACTTTTTGCGTAAGAAACTGTGCTTCTATTTTCTCCCTAGGAATAGGAAAATAGGCTAATTTCATTGTATCAAGCCCTTTGCGGTAATAACCATCAGGCAGGATTAGCTCATTGCCTAGACAGATAATTTCTGCTGGGTTTTTACCTGTTTTAGGGAGTATGTGCGCTTGAAGGCTTAATTGCTTGATGTGCCAACCCGCTTTGGTCAGTTTTGCGATGGTACCAGACATAGCACAGTCATCATCATCATGTGCTACAATAACAAGTGCTTTTTTGTTGGTGACTTGTGCTAGATAAGTATCAAAGGGAAATTGCTCAACAGCAGCAAATCTTCTCAATGAATCAAGTGTAGGGCGATTAGAGCAGGCTACATAAAAGCAGAGAAAAAAGAGTAGGATTACGTCATTTCGTTTCATAATAAAAATCATTTTATAATATATAGATTTTAAATACATTGCAAATCTATGTATTATGTTTTTAAAACACAAATTCCTACTATGATTTTCATAAAAATTATTTTTCTTTGACAATTTTTGTGATAAGCTTGCAGCAAAAGGGCATGCTCTTTTGCGACAGATGCTGAAACTGACTAAAGTCTGTTTTACAGTGCTGCTTTTACAAAAGTTGTCAGAGAACCATTTTTGTGATTGTGTGTGATAAGATGAGCTGAATATTGTTTAGAACATAAATGCCAGCGGACTGGAAGTCCGCTGCTACAGATTTTCGCAAAAATTGTCAGACAACTACATTTATCTCAAGATATGGTAGTCCAACCCTTAAGTGTGTATAGATTTTTTAGCCGTTTTCTCGTTTTCCTTTGAAGTAAAGGCAAGTATTTCTATCTCTAAGCTCCGAAGAAAAATGAATAGGGGTACGCCTCGCTGGGGCTAATGACCCTGCCCCTTTGTAATGCTATCAAAAGAACGCCCTTATAAGGCTTTTCAGCACCGTAAGTGCGTACTGTGGAGTGATTTAAAATAATTTAGGCATAGCTCTGAAGGAGCATTCCGTTTTTTTTGCATTGATGAAGTGCCTATTGTTTCTGCCCTGAGGCTATGATGAGATTTAACAAGCAAGTTTTTTCAGTATGTACACTTTAATCAGGGATAATTTAGAATAGT
>CAYZQI010000284.1:0-2969 GCA_964480455.1 uncultured Cytophagaceae bacterium | reverse complement strand
AGTAATTCTGTATTAAAACTTGATTTTCAGGATAATATTTGAGTCAAATTTTTATCTTTTATCCAGCACGGAAATTTCTACACTAAGAAAAAATCAAAAAAATAATGACTAATGTTTTATAAAATGACTAACAGTCATTAATTTTACAGCGAGTTTAAATAGTTGCTGGTAGTTAATTGCCTGTGCATAATTAGTTTACATCATCAATAAGTTGTAAAATACTGGTAATCAAGCATCTAGCCTAACTAACAAAGACCATTACTGATTCGCAATTGCTTAACGATTCATAACTGACAATAAATAAAAAATAGGAAATTGACAACTGTGCAGCGACAACTGACAAATAATATGAAAGATACCCTAGACCCCTACCAGTCGTTTGAGATGTCTGCCTTGGTGCAAGAAAACTCTCAAGAAGATAAGCCCCTCATAGCTCGAAAAAATATTTTGGGCTCAGAAGCATTATTACTTTCTTTGATTGCCGAAGGTACTGAGGTAGTCTTTGGCTATCCTGGTGGTGCGATTATGCCGGTATATGATATGCTCTACCAATACAGAGATAAACTCACGCATTTTTTGACAAGGCACGAACAGGGTGCTATCCATGCTGCTCAAGGCTATGCAAGAGTACAAAACCGTGCAGGGGTTTGCATTGCCACCTCTGGCCCAGGTGCTACCAACCTGATTACGGGTATCACAGATGCTTTTATGGATTCTACACCCGTGGTATGCATCACGGGGCAAGTGCCTAGCCATTTGTTGGGTACAGATGCTTTTCAAGAGGCTGACGTAATGGGGGTTTCTATTCCAGTTACGAAGTGGAACTACCAAATCACCAATGCAGCTGAGATTCCTGATGTGATTGCCAAGGCATTTTATATCGCCCAAAGCGGCCGCCCAGGACCCGTACTGATAGATATTACCAAAAATGCACAAGTAGAAATGATGGACTTCAACTATCGTCCTTGTCGCTCACTGCGTAGCTATAAACCTACCCCTACATTAGATAAAGAAGCCGTACAACAAGCAGCACAACTCATAAATGAAGCAAAAAAACCTTTTTTATTGATTGGACATGGAATTACGCTTGCCGAAGCCGAAAACGAACTCAAAGCCCTACTTGAAAAAACAGATATACCCGCAGCTAGTACTTTGCTGGGCTTGTCTGCCATTCCTATTGACCATCCTCAATATGTAGGCTACTTAGGTATGCACGGCAATTATGGTCCTAATATCAAAACTAATGAATGTGATGTCTTGATTGCCGTAGGTATGCGCTTTGACGACCGCGTAACGGGTGATGTAAAACGCTACGCAAAACAAGCCAAAGTAATACATATAGAAATAGACCCTGCCGAAATCAATAAAAATGTGCAAGCTACTGTACCCATTCTTGCAGATGCTAAAGATGCCTTGCAAGCCCTTTTGCCGCTTGTGAAAGCGAATGAACACCGCGCTTGGCACGCTGAGTTCAAAGTCTGTGATGAAATAGAACACCAAAAGGTCATCATCAAAGACCTTGACCCCACAGCTACTCCTGAACTCAAAATGGCAGAAGTAGTAAAAATGCTTTCTGATAAAACAGAAGGCAAAGCTGTGGTGGTAACTGATGTAGGACAACACCAAATGGTGGCCTCTCGCTACTATGAGTTCTTAGAAAAAAATAGTATTGTTACCTCTGGCGGATTAGGCACGATGGGCTTTGCCTTGCCTGCCGCTATCGGTGCAAAGCTAGGTGTACCCCATAGGCAAGTAGTGGCTATCATCGGTGATGCAGGCTATCAGATGACTTTTCAAGAACTAGGCATGATGATGCAATATAAAACCCCTGTCAAAGTAATTGTATTAAACAACAGCTACATGGGCATGGTGCGCCAATGGCAGCAGCTTTTCTTCGAGAAACGCTACTCTGAAACCGAAATGCAAAATCCTGATTTTATCAAAATCTCTGAGGCTTTTGGCATAGAGGCAAAAAAAGTAAAGACTCGTGAAGAATTACCCCAAGCCTTAGATGCTATGCTGGCTTCACCCAATGCTTTTTTCCTTGAGGTAGTAGTGGCCAAAGAAGACAATGTATTCCCTATGGTACCCTCTGGCGCAAGTGTATCTGAAATTCGTTTAGAGTAACAGCCCCCCAACCCCCCAAGGGGGAGTTTTTAGGGTGGCTAGGACGCTAAAATTTCAATAACAAATAATATAAAAGTTCTCCCTTCGGGGGCTAGGGGGCTGCTGTAGGCAGTTGGGCTGTCAGTAAAATAAATTGACTTAAAAAAACAAAAATTCCCCCTTTGGGGGCTAGGGGGCCATAGCTATATTATGGAAACAAAATACTACACAATCACAATCTACTGTGAAAACCAAGTAGGCCTTTTGAGCAGGCTCACTTCTATCTTGACAAGGCGAAAAATAAATATTGAGAGCCTTACGACTTCCTCTACAGTGCGTGAAGGCATTCACTGTATTACTTTGGTGATACAGCTTTCACCTATTAAGGTACAGAGCTTGGTACTTCAGATTGAAAAACAAATTGAAGTGCTGAAAGCACATTTTCACGAAGACCAAGAGATTATTTTTCAGGAAGTAGCACTCTTTAAATTGCCCACGGCAGCAGCAAAAAACCAAACCGTCATAGAGCAGCTGGTCAGAAATCACCATGCAAGAGTTATCTCAGTAGAGCCTGATTTTATGGTAGTAGAAAAAACTGGACACGAAGCAGAGATAGAGTTTATGGTGCAAGAACTCTTGCCTTATGGTTTGCTCAATTTTGCCCGCTCGGGCAGAGTAGCGATACCGAAAAGTGTATAACAGCCCCCAACCCTGATAAAGAAAAGCCCCCCAACCCCCAAAGGGGGAGTTGTTAAAGTCTTGGGGTTAGGGGCTTTCTAAATAATTCTCATATTCTCTCCTATTCCCCCTTTAGGGTTAGGGGGCTTTCTAAATAGTTCTCATATTCTCTCCTATTCTCCTTT
>CAYZQI010000283.1:0-2994 GCA_964480455.1 uncultured Cytophagaceae bacterium | reverse complement strand
ACGGTTCTGTGAGAGGCTTGGGGTGAAATTCCCCTTGCCTACTCGACCACGCAAACCGTTGCCAGTAATTTGAAAAAAATGCGAACGAAATAAAATATGACGATAGAAGAATATATCCAATACCGAACAGGAACGAGTAAAATCTCTTTAATTGTGCGGAATATGTTTTTGAAACCATTCTTCTCAAATTCTTTGCGTTCGTTTTGGAAATATTGGAACCCAGGTTTCGGATTTTACTTGCTTTACTATTGTTACAAACCGATACGGAAAATTATGCCTCATTGGATTTCGATGATTATTACGTTTCTGATTTGTGGATTACTGCACGATGTTATCTATATTGTGCCGATGATTATTATGAATGGTGGCGGATTTGTTTTTCCGTTTATAACAGTATGGTTTTTGATAATTGTAATTGGTGTTTTAATTAGCGAATTACTTCAAATAGACTTTAAGAAAACCAATAAAAAATTACGACCGATTTTTCATTTTAGTTATCTTGCAGGAATGTTTTATGTAGACAGAATTATTGATTTGACAATAGGATAGCGTAATAAAATACTGACCACAACGTTCTACACCATTTAATAAAATATCCCTAACCTAAAGTATGTAATGCTAAACTATATTCTATCTTCTTGATGCAAAGAGCGTATACTATTACTCATCAAGATAAATTCAATATACTTGTTCAAACTGTTAAAAAATACTTGATTACACCTTAAATACGTTCTAAAATCCAATCAGAAATTATTTTAAGTGCTTTTGGTGAAAATGTTTCTTCAATTTCAGAATATTCATCCATTTTACCAGTTTTGGCAGTTTGAAACAAATGATTAAGTCCTTCGAGTTCGATTATTTTGAAATCCTGACTTATCCCTTCGGTCAAAGCGTCTCTTAGTCCGTCTTGATTAATTTTGGCTTCTACTTGGGTATCTAAGCTACCGTTTAAGGAAAGTACAGGGCAACCCACTTTTTTGTATTCATCTGCGGGATTATAGTCGTAAAAATAGCGAACCCACTTTGTAGTGCGCATATCTACTAAACCAGCTATAATTTCATCTACTTTAGTTTCCGGAATACCAACATTTTTAAGAATAGGCGCAATAGTAGTAAAGTAGTGTTCATTCAATTGGGGTTTTATCTCGGAAACTTCCTTATCCTGTTTAGTTATTTCTATGGCTTCTCTAATCGCCTTTTCGTAAGCAACTTCATCCGGTACAGGAAAAGGACGCATTGTTTTGGACTGAATGACCGAAAGTTCTGTACCAGATATTCCTGTTCCTGCCAAGGATACTATGAAAGCGACATCGTTGGATTTATTGGCTACTAAAGGTGCTATGATGCCACCTTCGCTATGCCCTATCAAACCAATTTTATTTGTATCAATGTCGTTCCTTGTTTTTAAATAGTCAATTGCACTTAAAACATCCAAAGCAAAATCATAAGTAGTCGCATCAGAATGATTGCCAGTTGATTCACCAAATCCTCTATCATCATACCGCAGCACAGCAATACCTTGTTTGGTAAGGTAATCTGCCAAAACCAAAAAGGGTTTGTGCTGTGAAATGGTTTCGTCCCTGTCTTGAGGGCCACTTCCACTTATCAATATGGCTACGGGATGTTTCCCCACCACTTTAGGGTGTGTAAAGGTACCGACTAAAGTTAAATTTGCATCCTTATTTACAAAACTCACTATTTCTTCAATGTAGGGATAGGGTTTCAGAGGTTCTTGAGGTCTATTGGCTTGTGGTGTTTCAGACACCGAATTCCGTGAGAGATTTAGAGTAAAAGAATTTAATCCTTCAACCATTTTACCGTTTATTGAAGTGTGGTCGGCATTCAGTTGTCCACTATATTTCATTCCTACATTGGATAAATCAATTATCAGGCTATCACCTTTGAACGAGGTCTTTATTGCATTTATCCCATTGACTCTTTGTGTGGGAATATCGATAGTAGTTTGATAAGTTTTTTCATTCTTTTGAATGTTAAATATGAAATTGATTTTTTTGTCTTTGTCCACTTCAATAGCACCATTCCATATTCCTGTGATATTCTGTGAAAGGACCGTAAGTGTTATAAAAAATAAGCAGATTGTGATTAGGTTTGTTTTCATAGCTTTGATTTTAAAAATTAGTGAAGGGTTTTACTTACTGAAGTTTTTTCAGCATAATTATGAAGTTATTTTTTTAATAAAACTAGTCTGTGACTATTGATTTAAGAAGATGTATCTTCAAGTTCTTCCAGAATGTGAGAAGCGGAAACAGTTACCTTTTTGTATTTGCCATAACCCCAAATGGAAAATAAAATTAGAAAAACCGCCATTATGGAAATATACCAATACAACAAATCGATGTTTGTAATAAACAGGTCCTTTCCTTTAAATACTTTGACTACAACAGGTAAACTGACCGCCAAAAGAATAAAATTGAGATAGATACCCGCTTTTTGTATTAAAAGGAAATGCCTTTTCTTTTTAGCATAAGCGATAAAGGTTTCTTTATATGTGTTATTGGTTAGGTCAATACTTTTCATACCACTAATTGATCGTAGTATTATTACCGGAAGTATAATTAAATAAGAGACGGTAAAAATACCGGAAGCCAACAAGTACCAAGTATCCAGCTCTGAGAATCGTGAAATGAGCAGAATGGCCATTATGAAACAGATGACGGAACCTATGCCTTCATACTTAGATAGTATGCCTATTTTATTTTTATAACGTTCTTTGGTCATTTCCATAATTAGTTTGTTAGTAAGTCTTTTTTGATTTTCTAATTGTTCGCTCATTTGAGACCAGGTCGCTTGCATTTCTTTGAGTTCCATACATTATTTTTTGATTATCTGATAATTCAATTTTTCTTTTATCCTTGCCATACGGTTTCCTACATTACTGGCAGACATACCGGTTATATCTGCTATTTCTTCATATTTTTTTCCAATAGCGTCCTAAACGATTGAAAAAGGAGGTGTGTATTAAGTATCCCAAAG
>CAYZQI010000282.1:0-3016 GCA_964480455.1 uncultured Cytophagaceae bacterium | reverse complement strand
AAATGAAGTCTTAAATTCAAGTCATCAGGTAATTCTTGATAAATCTCCTTAATAAATCCCATTAGCCAACTCATTGAAACTTTGACTACTCTACAAATACCTCTCAGTGAAAGTCTTTCCAAGAGTAAGTCCTTGATGAGTGTTTTCTTTTCTTCACTCACATAATAAGAAGAACCTGATAAAAAAAACTTCTTACTGCAATCTTTGCATTTGTATTGTTGTGTTTTTAATTTGTTGAATAAACCATTTTTCTTTATTTTTGAACTATGACAACGAGGGCAGTATGTTTTAATTGAATTGCACATTTTTAATTTGTAGTTTAATGGATTTGATAACCCAAAACTACACCCTCTTTGTCACTTTTCATAATTTTCTTAGACCCACTATTGTTACACTACCATGAAAGTATCTGAGGGTAAGGCATTAGTCATTGATTGATTAGTCATTGGTCATTTTGTTCTCCTAAGTCCTAATGACATTTTAGCCAACACTGCGAAGCTGGAGCTTCGCGCTACAGAAATTCCCACTTTGAGGGTTAGAGGGCTTCCTAATTCGCCAAAAAGTTTGCTCAAAATAATTTGCAAATATCTGATAATCAACGAGTTATACGCAAATATTTTTTCAAGCTTTAACGGGATTTGAAGATTCTGCAAATTACCTTTATAATGTTCAGATTATTTTATAACTTAAACCCAAATGTATTATGAACACATTATTTGAAAAATTTAAGGCGTATGAACTGACTGCTGAGCAGGCTGAAAAGGTGAGAGGGGGAGGAGAAAAAGAATGCAGAGAATCTATTTCTGATGAGGATGTAAATTATCTTGCAAGTCTTAATCCAGGCATGAATACTGGAAGAGCTTATGATATTCTAATGATGGCTTGCATGAATGCTGCAACTGCAGAGAGAATAGAATCTGATGAATGATAGAGGAATGTACAAAACAAGAAAACCAAGTTTATTCCAACAAAACACAATGCTAGTTTTGATAGCATTGTGTCTGCCTTTATCTTTTTGTCATGCCCAAAAAGATAAAAACATAATAGAGCAATTCAATCAAGCAAAAGAATTTAACCTTGCTGGGAAAAAAGATAAATCCGAAGAAATATATGAAATAATCATAGCGCAAAATAAAGATAACTTAGTAGTGAAATTATTGGCTCAATATCATTTGGCAGAGGTCATTCTTAGAGATTATTATAGAGAAGAACCTAAGTACAAGATTGACTATCCGAGAGCGAAAGCTTACTACGAGGAAATCTATAAAATGCGTACTTTTCTGAATGAAACGGCAAACAGAAAAGAATTATCAAAATTTACAATGGAATCTTATGAGAGTATTATTCATAATACTTGTTATACATTGATAAGAATAAACCTGAAATTAGGTGATTACAGAGAAGCCCTTACTTATGCCAACCTAAGCAAAAACGAATATCCTTCACAAATATCAATGAACATAGATACCTACTTTGATGATTATTATCAAGATTTGTTCATCTTCAAATGTTATGTAGGTTTGCAAAAACCGGATAGTGCGGTATTCGTACTATTGCCCTATATCACCAAAGGAATCACTACTGCTTCAGAAGCTCAGGATAGAGTATCAGAACTTATTGCACAAAATCAAATCTCAAAAAAAGAACTCGCAAAATACTTAAATAGTATTGACGCAATAGTAGATAATTCTAAGCCCAGTTATCTTAAGCTAGTTACTATTTACGCAGGCTTAACAATTGTAATGGATAGTATTTTGCTCAATCAAGATATGACGATTGACATAGACAGTGCAAAGAAAGCTTACTCTGATAAAATCAAAGTTAGTTTTCTGTATAAGTCCATTACAAAGGAGTTAGAAATACCTAGTGCAGCATATATTCGTACACTTGACCATCAACAATTCAAAGGAAAATACACCCTCCTAGACTTTTGGGCAAGCTGGTGTGCCCCTTGCAGAGAAGAAAATCCTACACTTATCAAAGCCTATAATATTTATCAATCCAAAGGATTTGAGATAGTGAATGTGTCCATAGATACAGATGAGTTGAAATGGCAGAAAGCCATCAAAGAAGATGAAATAGGTAAATGGCAACACTTGATAGATACCACAGGTTGGAAGTCTGAGATTTTGAAAGAATACCATATCAATAGTATTCCTGCCAATTTTCTGATAGACCAAGAAGGCAAAATCATCGCCATGAACCTCAGAGGCGAAGCCCTACTCAAAAAACTGGAGGAGTTGCTGGGAGAGTAGTCCAACACCCTAAGGGTTTTGAAAACCCTTAGCTTACGTTTCGCTGATTTCGAAACCCACAAAAAACAATTTAATGGAATAAGCCTCAATACGCATTATGTTGGGTACTAATTTAAACAAAATAAATTATTTTTTAAACATTAAGAGATTCAAGATTTCAAGACTCGAGAACAGGTGAAATTTAATTCTGTATTTACCTATTCTTGAACAAAAAAACAGCGTTAAAATAATGTTTAAATCTTTTTTGCAAAATTGATTATTAGCGAAACGTGAGTCTATTTCTAAACTAGCTGATTATTGCTTTATCAATTTCAAAGTAAATAATTTGCCCTGCTCGGTCTGAAACTGCAGGAGATATAGGTCATTCAACCAATTGCCTGCCTGTATTTGGAGGCTTTCTTGTAGCTCTGACAATGTACCTTGCTGTTGTGAAAGCAATTTGCCACTTTGTGTTAGTACACGAAGGCTAATTTTGTGCTGTGCTTGTAAATCCTCTGAGCCTTCTAGTATCATTTGTGCAAGTCCATTGTCTTGGACAGGGTTAGGATAGATTCTTACAAAATCAAACTGACTGCCCTCCACAGATACTATGCTGCTGTAGCTGTACTTGCCATCAAAGTCTATTTGCTTTAACCTGTAGTAAGCCTTACCCGTAGCAGCTCTATCAGTGTATTGATAATCAAGGCGTTGTACTGAATTGCCTGCACCCTCTACCCAAGCGATTTTCTCAAAATTGAGGGCATCTGTGCTTTTTTCTACTT
>CAYZQI010000281.1:0-3030 GCA_964480455.1 uncultured Cytophagaceae bacterium | reverse complement strand
GCGCACCAAAAGCGGAAAGTCTAGAGTTTTGGATAACTCAACAGCAGCCTCAGCGGTACGTACAGCCCCAAACTCAGGGTAAGGAATGTTATTTTCTTGCAAGAGTATAGAAAAACGCTCACGGTCTTCGGCAAGGTCTAGGGCATCATAAGGCGTACCCAAGATAGGAATACCGTAGCGGTCTAGTTTTTCGGCAAGTTTGAGTGCAGTTTGCCCACCTAGCTGCACAATGACCCCCTCGGGTTTTTCGTGCAAGATAATATCGTAAATATGCTCCCAAAATACAGGCTCAAAGTAGAGCTTATCCGCAATATCAAAATCAGTAGAAACCGTTTCGGGATTGCAGTTAATCATAATGGTTTCGTAGCCTGCTTCTTTGGCTGCCAAGACCCCGTGCACACAGCAATAATCAAACTCAATGCCCTGCCCAATTCGGTTAGGGCCCGAGCCTAAGATAATGACCTTCTTTCGGTCTGACACTACCGATTCATTGTGTATGCTGCTTGCCAAGCCATAATTGCCTACATCAGATTTACTTTGATTGATAAAAGTAGAGTAATAATAGGGTGTTTGTGCCTCAAACTCTGCTGCACAAGTGTCCACCATTTTATATACACGCTGTATGCCGAGTTTTTGGCGAAGTGTATAAACCTCACTCTCGAGGCACTTAAGCAAGTGAGCGATTTGCCTATCAGCATAGCCTTTTTGTTTGGCTTTGATGAGCAGGGCTTCTGGGATATTTCCTAAGTGGTATTTCTGGATTTCTTTGTCTATTTGAGCCAGTTCTTCTATTTGTTGTAAGAACCACTTATCCATTTTTGTTAGTTTTTGGATGGTTCTTGGCGGAATACCCATCATAAAGGCATCTTTGATGTAGAAAATCCGGTCAGCTTTGGGGTGCTCTAGGTTGTCTAAAATTTCTTTTTGGTCGATACATTCCTTTCCATCAGCCCCCAGCCCGTTGCGGCGATTTTCTAATGATTGACAGGCTTTTTGGAGTGCCTCCTGAAAGTTTCTACCAATACCCATTGTCTCACCTACTGATTTCATTTGCAAGCCTAAGCGAAGGTCGGCTCCTTGAAACTTGTCAAAATTCCAGCGAGGGATTTTCACAATCACATAATCTATGCTTGGCTCAAAGTACGCAGAGGTAGTCTTAGTGATTTGGTTTTTGAGTTCATCTAAATTATAACCAATGGCAAGTTTGGCGGCTATCTTGGCAATGGGGTAGCCCGTGGCTTTGGAGGCAAGTGCAGAAGAGCGCGATACACGAGGATTAATCTCGATGACTACAATTTGGTCATCTTCGGGGTTTACGGCAAACTGGATATTACAGCCTCCAGCAAACTGTCCGATACCGTCCATACAAATCTTGGCAAGGTTACGCATTTCTTGATAGAGCTTATCAGAAAGCGTCATGGCGGGAGCTACCGTGATAGAGTCGCCTGTGTGTATGCCCATAGGGTCGACATTCTCGATAGAGCAAATAATAATAATATTGCCTATGCTATCACGGAGAAGTTCTAGTTCGAATTCTTTCCAGCCCAAAATACTTTGCTCAACCAATACCTCGTGTATGGGCGAAGAAGTCAGGCCATGCGTGAGGGCTTTGTTGAACTCTTCGGGTGTATGCACAAAACCTCCGCCCGAGCCACCCAAGGTATAAGATGGGCGAATTACAAGCGGAAAACCAATTTCTTGGGCTATTTTTTTGCCCTCCAAAAAAGAAGTAGCCGTACGCCCTTCGCAGACATTTGCACCAAGTTCTTTCATTTTGAGCCTGAAAAGTTCACGGTCTTCGGTAGTTTCTACTGCCTTGATATCCACACCAATAATCTCTATGTTGTATTCTTTCCATAGTCCTTCTTTTTCGCACTCTATGGCAAGGTTGAGGGCAGTCTGTCCGCCCATAGTAGGCAATACAGCATCTATTTGAGGATTTTCTTGTAAGATTTCCTCAATGTATTTCATCTCGAGGGGTTTGAGATAGACACGGTCTGCCATTTTGGGGTCAGTCATGATGGTGGCAGGGTTAGAGTTAATCAAGATAACCTCTATGCCTTCCTCACGCAGCGAGCGAGCAGCTTGCGAGCCAGCATAGTCAAACTCACAAGCCTGACCAATGACAATAGGACCTGAACCAATAATGAGAATCGATTTGATGTTTTCGTTGCGGGGCATATCGTTAATGAGCAGTTTAGATAGATTAATGGTTATGAATAAATTATGCAAAGCTAGGAAATAATGCTTGGTCAAAAAAAAGTTTTTTGTGAGTAGTACAGAATCCAATGAGCAAGAGTGCAAAACACATCTCCTCTCTTTACTGTTTTGTGAGTAGTAAAACCAAAAATTTTTTTCAATCCAAAAGACCCACAAACCTCAAAAAATGAAGCGCATCAAGTATCTTCAATCTTCGCGACCAACCAGATGGATTCAATTACTGCTGCTGCTCTCTGTGCTGAGTATGTTCAAACCACTTTCTGCCCAGAAAGTATTTGCTTTGCAGGGTAAGGTATTTGATGCTGCCACCCAAGAAAGCCTCATAGGAGTAAATATCATAGACCTTAACACAAAAAAAGGAACAACCACCAACCCACAAGGAGAATTTAGACTGACTTCTCCGACACAGCGCATCTCTATCCGCTGCTCCTACCTCGGCTACAAAGACAGCACCCTGACTATAGACTTAGCGCAAACCAACTTTCTAGAGATGGCTCTGACTTCTGATAGCAAAATACTGACTGAAATAATAGTAGAGTCAAGCCGTGAAAATCCACAAGCAAAAGTCAATACCATGCTGATGAGTGCGGATAAAATCACGATGGAAGAAGCAAAGATGCTCCCTGCTCTTTTTGGTGAAGTAGATATCATCAAAATATTGCAATTAAAACCCGGTGTAAAATCAGCGGGAGAGGGGACGGCAGGTTTTTTTGTAAGAGGAGGGGGTAGCGACCAAAACCTGATTTTAGTATCTCGTGCGCCTGTTTACAATCCCAATCATTTGCTGGGCTTTTTTAGTGTTTTCAATGC
>CAYZQI010000280.1:0-3057 GCA_964480455.1 uncultured Cytophagaceae bacterium | reverse complement strand
CCCGCTAACTTTTTAAACAGTTTGAAACCATACACACTTTAATCAGGGACTACCCCTGTCAGGTTTTGATATAAACTAATTTTGGGCAAGGACTTATATATGAATATTTATAACAACCGCTCACGCTTTAAGGTAGGTTTTGTAGTAGTGGCACTTGCCATAGCGGGGGCTTCGCTTTTTTATACCAATATTTTGGTAGGTCAATTGGCAGAGCGAGAAAAGAAGCTCATTGATTTGTATGCACAAGCCCTTGAGTTTGTGATTGTAGCCGACCCCGATGATGAGTTATTGCTTTATGTAGAGCGTATCATCAAGGCAAACGAATCAGTACCTGCCATTTTGGTCAATGAAGATAAAATTCAAGACTTTGTCAATATTCACATTCCAGCCAATGCTTCTGAGGAGCGCAGAGAACGCATTTTAAAAAAAGAGCTTGCCTTGATGAAAGAACAACGCCCTCCACTCTCTATTGAGGCAGAGGAGTTAGGCATCAAGAGTTTTTTGTATTACAGAGAATCAGATTTGCTTTATCAACTACGCTATTTTCCTTATGTGCAGCTCTTAGTGATTTCAGTATTTGGGTTTATTACTTATTTGGCATTTGATTATTCTAGGCGAGCAGAGCAAAATCGTGTGTGGGCAGGTTTGGCAAAAGAAACAGCACATCAGCTAGGCACGCCTATCTCTTCGCTTATGGCTTGGATTGATTATTTACGCCTTGAGGCAAACCTTGAAGACGATAGTATTCTGCAAGAGCTCGAGAAAGATGTCAGAAGATTGGAGATGATTACGGCACGTTTCTCAAGCATTGGCTCTGAGCCTACTTTGAAAAATGAAGACATTTATTTTATTGTGCTAGGCATCACCAATTACCTCCGCAAGAGAATCTCGAGCAAAGTACAATGGATTATCAAAAATGACCTACCACGTCAAAAAGTAACCTTGCTGAACAGACATCTCTTTGAATGGGTGATAGAAAATATCTGTAAAAATGCAGCAGATGCCATGAGCGGGGTAGGTTCTATTGCCATTCATCTTGACGAATTGCCAGAGGGAGACATTTTTATTGATATAAAAGACTCTGGAAAGGGAATGAGCAAAGCACAAATCAAGCAAGTATTCAAACCTGGCTATACTACCAAAAAACGAGGCTGGGGGCTAGGGCTGACCCTTGCCAAGCGCATTGTAGAAAACTATCATCTAGGAAAACTGATTGTAAAAGAATCTGAACCCGATAATGGAACTACTTTTAGAATCATTCTGAGAGGATAAAAAATGATTATTAAATTTAAAAAAAACTCGCAACACCTGCAATTTGATTTTTTTGTAAAATTGCACATCAATACATTATTCAATTATCAAACATAAAATAGCATGAAGGCTCAACCTACCCTTTTTATGAAACTCAAATATATTGCGCTGCTTATTTTCATAGCAGTAGTTGTTACGCATTGTGGAAACACCGAACAGCAAGATACTTTTAGTGCTGAGGAACGCCAAAAATACCAAGCCAAGGGCAAAGAAATCGCAGAGGCTACTTTTGGGGCTATGAGTAAGGCACTCAAAGAAAATCTAGCCAAGGGCGGAGTACAACAAGCCACCAAGTATTGTAACTTGGCCGCTTTGCCCCTTGCCGATTCTCTGGCGCAAATCCATAAAGTAATCATCAAAAGGGCTTCACTCAAACCCCGCAACGAAATAGATGCACCTGACTCACTAGAGCAAAAAATATTGGAAAAATATGCTGCATTATACCAAAAAACTGCCCCCATGCCTCCTACCTTGACCCGCTTAGACAACAACAAGGTACTTTTCAATGCACCCATAGTGATGAAACCCTTGTGCCTGAACTGCCACGGCACGGTAGGCAAAGAAATCAATCCTAAAGACTATGAACTGGTCAAAACGCTTTACCCTCAAGACAAGGCAGTAGGCTACAAAGAAGGCGATCTGCGGGGTATGTGGAGTATCATATTTTATCAAGCACTTTGAGCGTCTAAGGCGTATTTTTGGGTGATGGCATTGACAATCTTTTCTGCATGAACAATAGAGTTCTCAATGAACCACTTGTTGGTTTGCATACCCCCACAAACTACGCCAGCTAGGTACACCCCTTCTGTGTTACTTTCTTGAGTTTCAGGATTATAAAGAGGAAATCTCTTGGCATCTTGGCTAAGTGCTACGTCTAGCATTTTCAATAATTTATAGTTGGGTTGGTAGCCTGTCATAGCGAGTACAAAGTCATTTTCAATCGTAATCTTACCTTCTGGAGTCTGAATTTCTATCTCATTGGGTAATATTCGGTTTATTGAAGATTGAAAATACGCCTTGATACTTCCTTCTTTGATACGGTTTTCTATGTCGGGTCTTACCCAGTATTTTACATTTTTGGCAATTTCTTGTTCACGAATAACCATAGTAACTTCTGCGTGGGCTTTACGGTAGGTTTCTAAGGCAGCATCTACTGCTGAGTTGGCAGCACCTACAATGACAATTTTCTGAAAAGCGTAGGGGTGTGCTTCATCATAGTAGTGTTTTACCTTTTCTAAATGCTCGCCCGGAATCCCCATCAGATTAGGAATATCATAAAAACCTGTAGCAAGCACAATATTATCAGCTTTGTAAATTCCTTTGTCTGTTTTGACAGTAAAATGATGATCTTTTTTTTCTAAATCTTCTACTGCTTCATAGAGTTTAAGCTGGAGTTTCCAGGCAGCAGCCAAGCGGCGATAGTAAGTAAGTGCTTCGGCACGGGTCGGCTTGTCGGTATGTGTGATAAAAGGGACTTCTCCAATTTCTAGCTTCTCAGAAGTAGAGAAAAAGGTCATATTTTTGGGATAGTTGTAGATGGAATTGACCAAGCAGCCTTTTTCGATAATGGTGTAGCGCAGTCCAGCTTTTTCAGCTTCTATGCCGCAAGCAAGCCCTATAGGACCTGCTCCAATGATGATGAGATGGTATGTATCTGTCATTTTTTGAGTGTATTAAAAATCAATTACTACCCTTAGTAAAGAAACTTAAATAAATTGTACAAAAAAGTTATAGTTTTGTTTTTCA
>CAYZQI010000279.1:0-3097 GCA_964480455.1 uncultured Cytophagaceae bacterium | reverse complement strand
CTTGAACTATACTATTTTGCCCTAATTGTACAAATTATTTATTATTCATTCCTTACAACAATTTGAAACAGAAAATTATTTTTTGAGCTTGTAAATCATCAGATTTTTATTTATTTTCGAGAATATGAATGCTTAGACCTCAAAACAGAAATGACGACAACTTCACCCGAGCAAGTGCTCAAAAAATATTTTGGCTATGATGCCTTCCGCCCTATGCAGCGTGAAGTAATTGAGCGTGTACTCAATAATCAAGATGCCTTGGTACTGATGCCTACTGGCGGAGGTAAATCCATTTGCTACCAAGTGCCAGCCATGGTCAAAGAAGGTTTGACAATTGTAGTTTCGCCCCTCATCTCTTTGATGAAAGACCAAGTAGAGGCATTGCTTGCCAACCAAATCCCAGCGGCATACATCAACAGCAGCCAAAGCACCGAAGAACAACGCCTCATTGCAAGGCAGTGCCTCGATGAAAAACTTAAAATTCTATATATCTCTCCCGAAAAACTTGTTACAGAACGCTTCGTGGAATTTATGAAATCATTGAAAATCAGCTTATTTGCCATTGATGAGGCACACTGCGTTTCTAATTGGGGGCATGATTTCCGCCCTGAATATACACAGCTTAAGTTCTTGAAACAGGTCTTCCCCGAAGCACCTATGATTGCACTCACGGCTACTGCCGACAAGGTAACACGGCGTGATATTCTCAGACAACTTGACCTCAAAGAACCTGAGGTATTCATTGCTTCTTTTGAGCGTAAAAATATTCAACTAACAGTGTTGCCTGCCCTCAATAGAGTAAAACGTATTGTTCAATTCATAGAGAAGCGTCCTAACCAAGCGGGTATTGTCTATTGCATCAGTAGAAAAAACACAATGGAGCTTGCCGAAAAGCTCAGATTGGCAGGCATCAAATCAGAAGCCTACCATGCAGGCATGGACTCTAGCCTCCGAAGCCGAGTGCAAGAACAATTTTTGAAAGATGATTTGCAGGTCATCTGTGCTACCATTGCTTTTGGTATGGGCATAGACAAGCCCAATGTGCGCTATGTGATTCACTACAATCTGCCCAAAAACCTAGAAAGTTATTATCAGGAAATTGGGCGTGCTGGGCGAGATGGCTTAGAAAGTAAGGCAATGCTGTTTTATTCTTTCCAAGATGTAATGCTCTGGCGAAAAATCATAGAAGATACTCAAGACGAACACCTGCGTAACCTTCGCCTTGCCAAGCTAGAACGTATGCAGCAGTTTGCAGAGGCGGGTATCTGTCGTAGAAGAATTTTGCTCAACTATTTTAATGAAAATTACACTAAAAACTGTGGCAACTGTGATGTATGCCGCAGCCCCCGTACTACCAAAGATGGAACTGTATTGGCACAAAAAGCCCTTTCGGCACTCATTAGGCTCAAAGAACAGGTAGGAATCACAATGCTCATCAATGTATTACGTGGCTCTGCCAACCAAGAAGTGATGAACAAAGGCTATCATCAAATCAAGACTTACGGCGCAGGCAAAGACATAGGTTTTGAAGATTGGCGTGATTATATCCATCAAATGCTTAATTTGGGCGTTTTTGATATGGCTTATGATGAAAATTATGTACTTAAGCGAGGAGGATTGGCAGAGGCTATCTTGTTCAACAATTATAAAATCCAACTTTCTACCCCTCAGGCAAATCTTCCTGATGCCTTGAAAGCTCCCATTGCCAAATCAAAAACACAACTCCTGAACGAAGAACTGTTTGAAGTGCTTAGGGTGCTGCGAAAAGAACTTGCAGAGCAACAAAAAGTACCTCCTTATGTGATTTTTAATGATAAAACCCTTGATGAAATGGCAGCAAAGCGTCCTACCAATGCAGAAGCTTTTTTGAGTATTTCTGGGGTAGCACAGGCAAAGCTGGAGGCATATGGAGAAGTATTCATCCGTGAGATTCGGCACTTCATCACCCAAAAAGTAAAAGAAGGAGATAGCATCAAAGGGGCTTCGCTGCTGATTACTCACCAGCTTTATCTGGAAGGTAAAAGCATAGAAGAAATCGCTGAAATTCGTAAAGTTAGCCCAAGTACTGTGCAATCACATCTTGTAAAACTCTACCAACAAGGCGAAAAAATAGACCTTACCCAATACCTTGGCAAAACTGAATTTGAAGAAATTAAAAACTATTTCATTCGCCTCGAAGAACTTCCCAATGGCGTGAGTGAAGCACATCAGCACTTTGCAGAAAAATATGATTATTTTCAACTACGTATTGCATTAATGCTCTTAAAGCAATAATAATTTAAAAAAATCAGATTCCCCAATTTTAGCAATTTGGAGAATCTGATTGCGTACATCTGCAAAACAATCGATTAAAACAGCAAACTCACCCCTAGCAAGAAATTAGTGCCTGCCTGTGGAAAATAAAAATTTTCATTAACCCTATCGCTACCCAAGAAATAGCCAAAAGTATAACCATTGGATTCAAATTGCTCATTCAAAACATTGTTGAGCAAAAGCGTGAAGCGCATCTCAGGCACTATTTTGGTCTTGACTTGGTAGCTGAGGCGAATATCCTGGGTCAAGAAAGCCTCAAGTTTGCGCGCTTGGCTAGAGGTATTGTCTAAGAATTGTTCGCCTACATATTTGCTCAAAAGTGCCACTTCAAAGCCTTTGAAAGGCTGGTACTGCAACTGACTGGCTGCCACCAAATTGGGTGAGAAGGCAATGTCCGTATTCTCTAAATCTCTAAAAAGCTGTCCTGTTTCGCTGTCTTGCGTAAAGCCCTGCGCCAATACTGCGGGCAAGTCTGTAGCATCTCCAAAGAAATCAATGAACTCACGGAAATTTTGGATTTTGTTTTGGCTATAAGTGGCATTGATTGACCAAGTAAGCTGCTTTGTTAGGCGAAAAGCTGCTTCTGCTTCTAGGCCAATGCGGTAACTCTGCGCCACATTGCTGCGGTTAAATGCACCCACATCATTGACTTCACCCGTCAGTACAAGTTGGTCTTGGTAGAACATTCCGTAAGCATTAACATTGTAGCTCACTTTATTGCCACGCTGACGATAGCCCAGCTCCACATCATAGAGTTTTTCGGCAAGCGGGCGGCTATCGGGCG
>CAYZQI010000278.1:0-3193 GCA_964480455.1 uncultured Cytophagaceae bacterium | reverse complement strand
CGTATCAATGCCCAAATGGCTGCATAAATGGCACGACAGTTACTACACTAAGAAAATATTTTTTAGTTCATTAGTATAACATACCTTGTAATCTGGATTACCATCACTATCAAGGATTATCTCACAAGAATCGGACTTTCTTATAGGTAGCTTATAATATTGAACTATCTGATAGCCTTTCTGACGTATTAGTTTAGGAGTTATTTCAAATGCAGTGCTATCAAGAGAATAACTTTTCTGGGTTAAAAAGTTTGTTCTGGATAGTATGTTGCCTTTTTTATCCAAAGTATCAATAATGGTATAATATTCAATATCAGAATTTCCTCGAGTAATTTTAAAATTATACTTTACCACAGTTAATTGAGGTTTATGCTGACATGAATAAATAAGTATGAAAGTAAATACTACTGAAATGATTATTTTAGCAATTCTAGCCATTCTATTCCTTGGACTATTTTTTATCAAAAAAGTTTTAAATTCTCCCTGTACTCATAGCATCTTTATCCACAAATGCCACTGCTTTTAGCCTCTCACTTAATGCCATCAACTTAAGGATTTTATGGTAATGAGACGTTCCACTTTTTTAAAAAGTGGAACGTATTCTGAAGCCAACTAACAAAACAAGCCTCTACATCATACACATTTACCTAAAAAAATACGTAAACGAGAGCCTTGCGAAGAAAGGCGTGCCAGGCGTGAAGTGAATCTCCGATACAGGGTCTGGTTCATTGAATAAACGTGATTCTGTATCAAACTGCGCCTCTCTCCAGTCTTGGTTTAGGATATTTTCTACTGATAAGCCTAGGGCATACTTTGGTTGGCGGTATTCTAGCACGGCATCTAAAAGCATATACCCCTCTGCCACTGTGCTATTGTCTTCATTGGCAGGGCGGCCGCTGAGGTAGCGGTAGCGCAAACTCCCCGAAAAGCCACTTTTGAGCTGTACACTCAGGCCGCCTATGCTCGTGAAAGTAGGGGCAAGCGGAATCAAGTTTTCGCCTTCGGCTTCATCTCTTGCCCGTGGCTCGGTCAGGTTCAGATCACCATCAAAGAAAAGCCAAGGCAAAATTTGGTAGCGCAGCGAAAGGTCTATCCCACGGCGGCGAGTGCGTCCGCTAGGTTCTACAATGGCAGCATCACCCACATACACAAACTCCTGCTCTAGGTCAAGCTGCCACAAAGCACTTTGCACCACCAGATTCTTGACGGGCTTCCAGACAAAGCCTAGGTCTAAACCATAAGCCTGTGGCAAGGTTTCACGGGCTGCCTGTGCCACTACTACCCGAGTATCGTTGGAGTGAAAACCCATACCCGACTTCGCAAAAAGTCTCAGTTGTGGCGAGGCATCAAAGGTGAGGCTAAGTTTGGGGCTGAGTACGGCTTGGCTTTCTTGCTGATTTTCATAGATAGGCGAGAGCAAGTCTATGTAGCCAAAGTCAAAGTAATCTAGCCTCAGCCCTGCATTGAGTTGCCATTTGGGGGCAAGGGTCAGGTTTTCGTTGAGGTAAGCACTCACATTGATTTCATTGACATCACCGAGTGCCAAGAAGCCCCGTGTGAAGCGGCGAGCCGTACTTTGGGCTAGTTCATTGCCTCTTATCTCATCATAGCGGATTCCTATGCCTATTTCGCTGGTGAGGGGCATATTGCCTAAGCTACTTTCTGTTTGGTAGCTTCCTAAGTAGCCAAAAATCTTACGGTTTTCTTTTTGTCTGATTTGGTCACCATTGATAGGATCTTCTAAGAAAAAAGTAAAATTAGAATACAGCTCAAAGTCATAATCTATCAAGAAAAGTTGTTGCTTGAGTAGGCTTTTTTCTCCAATAGATTTATAATACTGCAGATTGAGGTTTGTGCGTGAGGTATTGCCGCCTTCGGTATCATCTATTGCACCAAAGTTGCTGATTTGTCCGCTTTCTACAGCCCTCACGGGTATTTGCCCTGATGCGTCCCAGTTGCTTCTGAAAGTAGAAAATGAAATATCAAAAAGCTGGTTTTCATCAATATAATGGCGGTACCTGCCAAAGAGATTGAGCCTCGAAAAATTTTGAGAGCTATCAAAAAAACCATCAGAATAGAGATATTCTCCTGCAATGTAAGCACTTTGTCCTTTGCTTTGGGCATTTTCACCCAAGAGATTGAAAGCACTCATGAGGCGATATGTACCAAACTGACCGCCTTGCAGCTTGAGCATGTTTTGGTCTAGGTGCGTGCGGGTATTCATCTCTACAAAGCCTGACGTAGTGAAGTTGCCTTTATCGGCACGGTAAGGGCCTTTGTCAAAATTGACTTGTCCAATCAGTTCAGGAATCACAAAGTGCAAATCGGCATAGCCCTGCCCGTGTGCGTGCGATACCATATTGACGGGCATACCGTCCACAGTAAGGTTAATGTCTGTACCATGGTCTATATCAAAGCCTCGCAAAAAAATCTGCTCAGCTTTGCCTCCGCCTGCATGCTGCGCTATGAACAAGCCTGGCACCACACGCAATACATCTTGAGAATTGTTGATGGGTCTGAGGGCAATATCAATGGCATTGACGGCATTGATGCCTAATCTGTCTCCAGCCCTTACGGTGATGTCATCTAGCAGTAAAGCACCCGAATTCAGGCTGATATTGAGCATTTTGCGCTCTCCTGCGGCAAGTTCGAGGGTTTCTCTTTGGGTATCATAGCCCACAAAAGAGAAAACCAAGGTGATACTCCCCTGTGGCAAATCTTCTAGGCGATAATTCCCAAAATTATCACTGAATGTTCCTTTGAGGCTGTTCTCGAGCCTAATGCTTGCGCCCACGAGGGGTTGTTTTGTGCTGGCATCTATGAGTGTGCCTTGCACTGTGACAGCGTTTTGCTGCGCAAAAAGAGCCTGTGATGCCCCTAGCAATAAAATAAATAGAAATATTGAAATCTGTTTCATTGGTAATTCTTTTAAGCAGCCCCGTTTATGAGAGATGTTTTACCCAAATTTTATTCAGGCAAAGAGCATCCTTCCTTTTTGGGGTGCAAAATGGTAAAATTTTTATTTGTTGTGAAAATGTATTGTCATTGTAGCAAAAGGGCATGCCCTTTTGTTGATTAAAAAGAGCATGCCCTTTTGTTGATTAAAAAGGGCATGCCCTTTTGCTACAGCGATGACCTTGGCGGCGGCGTAGGCGGCACCAATGCCCTGCTTGGCAAAGCATCAGCGGTGAGG
>CAYZQI010000277.1:0-3214 GCA_964480455.1 uncultured Cytophagaceae bacterium | reverse complement strand
TTCACTCAAAGTCAGGCTACTTTCTTGACTCAGCCCGAATACCGCCCCAATGCCCAAGCGTGGGCAGCGGCACTGCAAATCAAAACCCTTGCGCTGAGGGAGTATAAAAATCCAATTGCTAAGGTTCAGCCCACTTTGCCCAGGCAGCCTGACGGTTTTCTATTGGATAGACCTATTAGGTATTGGAATTTGCTGAGTTTATCTTGGGGTTTAAGCTTGGCTTCTTTACTACCCCTATTGAATGAAATTGGATTAGAGCCGCTTAAAGGTTTTGGATTTGGGTTTCTACTACCTTTTATTGCTTTTACCGTACTCAATTTATTCCAAAAGCTCAATCTTAAAATTGATACAAAAGAGCAATTACTCATCATCAAGTACCGAAATGTACTCTACACTCAAACAAAAAAATACAAATTACGAAAACTTCGTTTTGTTTTGCAAGAGGTCTGGACAGGCAGTGCACGCATTAGTTTTGATATTTATTATAAAAATAAATGGGGAATACAATACAAGATTGTAAATCTATGGGTAGGGAAAAAAGGTGAAAACAAAGACAAAGTAAGACTTATTATACAAATGCTACTCAAGCTCAACATTCAAATAGACTGTGAAGGAATCGTTTTGAATAAGTTTTTGTATGATGTCTAAAACTTACACTTGCTAAAAAACCTTATAGTATTGTGGCATTGTTGAGCATAGAATTATGAAAAAAACACTTAAAATATACCCCTTTTTTCTCTTGAGTCTTACAGTTTGGCTTATGGCAATTGGTTTTACATCCTTCAAGAGTATGCCTACCGAAGATGATTTGCTACAAGTACCCGAGCATTTTGGGAAACTCTATGAAATCCCCGAAGATAACCCTATGCGTGCAGAAGCCATTGAATTAGGGAAAATGTTATTTTTTGAACCCATGCTTTCTCGTGATACTAGCATCAGTTGTGGAAGTTGCCATCGCCCTGAGTTGGCTTTTACAGATGGACAAGCATTTAGCAAAGGCTTTCACGGGCAATTGAGTAGGCGCAGCGCAATGTCGCTGGTGAATTTACTTTGGGTAAAGCAGTTTTTTTGGGACGGGCGCACCTCAAGCCTAGAAATTCAAGCACTCATACCTCTACAAGACCCTACCGAAATGAACCTTAGCCTTGCCGAAGCTGTAGCACGCTTGCAAGGCACTGAATTGTATCCACCTTTATTTAAAAAAGCATTTGGCTCAAAAAAAATCACCGCTGAAAATATCGGGAAAGCCATCGCACAATTCGAGCGCACCTTGATTTCTGCCAACTCAAGGTATGATAAGATAGTGCGCGGAGAAGTGCAACCCACTGAGCGAGAACAGCGTGCTATCAACCTATTTATGACACACCCCGTACCCGAAGCAGGACTACGAGGTGCCAACTGTGGCGATTGTCACGGGAGTCATCTTACTACGCTCAATACTTTTCACGACAATGGGTTAGACAAAAACCCCAAAGACTTAGGTAAGGGCTTGTTCACCAGAAAAGAAACTGACAAAGGCAAAATGCGTGTACCTTCGCTACGCAACATAGCCCTCACTGCACCTTACATGCATGATGGCAGGTTCAAAACGCTCAGAGAAGTAATAGACCACTACAACGAACACATACAGCAAAGCCCTAACCTTGACCCACTCATTATGGAAGCAAGCAATGAACTTGATGGAGAAAGCCTCATGCTTAGCGAACAGGAAAAAGACGATATTTTATTTTTCTTGGAAATGCTGACAGATTCTACCTTTGTTACAGACAAGCGATTCCAAAATCCATTCAAATAGACAATTTTGATGAGATGAATAACACCTTTCCCAAAGAATCAATTGATATATTAAGTAAACATTACTAAATTGTTAATTGATTTTTAACTTTAGATTAAGTTTTATTCTGACCAATAGACAATGCACATAAAATGGTTATTTTTAACAATCATTATTCAACATAAAAATAACGAGTCTTATGTCACACTACTATTTTTACAAAACACTCTTTTTTTGTCTATCCTTTTGCTTTGCTACGCATAGTTTGGCTTGGGGGCAAATTTTTGGAAATCCCATTACAGGTCCAAATCCAAATACCGCAGACCCTTACATCACTGGGCAAACTGTGGATATCAATCTAACCGTTTCAGGTATTGGTAGAGGGGCAGGTATTGCAGGGGTGAATGCCAATGACCGCTATAATGCCAGAGATTGGAATGGCATTACACTTGCGCCCAATGATTACTTTGAGTTTACCCTTACACCCAATGCAGGGTATCAAATTGATTTTTCCAATTTTGTTTATACAGGGCAAGCCTCGGCTACGGGAGCTACCAATGTAGCATTCAGGTCGAGTATTGATGCTTTTGCCACTGACATAGGTACAGCTACCATCACTGGAACGACCATTGACCTGACTGGGGCTGCGTTTCAAAACATCACTACAGCCATCACCTTTCGAGTCTATGCTTGGGGGGCAACTGAAACTACGGGAACATTTAGTATCAATGATTTTGCTTTTAATGGAGCAGTTATTTTGGTGGGAACTCCTCCCAGCAACCCCACAGGTTTTTTTAGAAGTAAACAAAATGGTAACTGGAACAACCCTGGTACTTGGCAGGCTTCTACTGATGGAATGACGTGGGCAGATGCTACGCTATTTCCCACCTCAGATGCAAATACCATCACTATCCTCCCCACCCACACTGTCAATGTAACCGCAGATGTTACTATAGACCAAACTGTCATTGCCCCTGGAGGAGTTATTAACTATACAGGAGGCACTATCACCTTAAATGATGGGGCAGGAGATGACCTTATCATACAAGGTGATGCAGGTATAGGTGTAGGTGGTGTTTTTAATCACAATGGAGGCAGCACAATGAATGTACCTGTTGATGCAACCGTAAGAATCCAAACGGCTGGAATATTAAGGGTAAGTTCAAATGCTGCTGGCATTGGTGATGCCTATGCTGGTAATGCCTCCAATGGAAAGTTTATCTATGAAGATGCTGCCGTTTTTAACTGGAACACTACCCTTACATTTACCTCTGATAATCAAGTCTATTTCCTAGACGCTGGTACTGCTACACCCATTTTCTTGATAACTGCCAATGTAGGAAGCATTGGTGCGAATGACCCTACTACTTTCAATGGCTTGTTGCTGCTTGATGGTGGTTCTATCTCTTTTCAAAATGCAGGCTTAAAGACTTTTCGTAA
>CAYZQI010000276.1:0-3222 GCA_964480455.1 uncultured Cytophagaceae bacterium | reverse complement strand
ATAGATTTGCAATTAGCTTATAATCAGCACTTTAAAAAAATCATCGGGTAGAGTAATTCTTGAGTATAAATCAAAGAAAGTATAAGCCATACTGTAAAAACTACTTTTAAACACCAAGACGTCAGCATAGACTACCAATCCGAACTGCATCAAGTACAACTTACTTGGCGAGGAAAGCCTACTTTGGAAACTTTCAAGACAGCCTTAAACCATTGCTATCAGCTTGTAGAACAGCATTTATGTCATAAATTTTTGATAGACCAACAGCAGTAGAGTATGTAGGCGCAGAGGCGCAAGCTTGGCTTTCGGTTACGTGGTTTCCAAGAGTGAAGGCATTATTAGCAAAGGATATTTACTTTGTTATTGTTCCTTCTGAGCTTTTGTTTGCCAAAATTGCCAGCAACATAGTGGCAGAGCGGCTAACTTCTATGAACCAAGGACAGGTTAATATCCAATATTTTGAAAATAAAGAAAATGCAAGCAAATTTTTGGAAGATGAATAACTTCCGCAAACGATTGTGATAAAGAAAATTCATTTTGCTGATGTTAATGTGATGCTTAAGATGTTATTATTTTTTTTAAAATAAAAAAAACATTTAAGTTTGCATTTGAAATTTACACATAAACACTTAGAAGTATGAAAGATAGCAACGTGCTTTCTACTTCAACTCGCTCCTATGATTTGGATTGGCTAAGAGTACTGGCTTTTAGTCTGTTAATTGTTTACCATGCTGGGATGATATTTGCGATTCCGAATTGGTATATTGCAAATGCTGAACAGAGTATTCTAATACTTTATTTTATTAAGTTCACTCATCTTTGGCGATTACCTCTGCTATTTTTGATTTCTGGAATGGCAATTAGTTATGCCCTCAAAAGAAGAACCTACCAACAATTTATACAGAATCGCTTGCAGAGGTTGTTAATTCCTTTTATAGTAGCCATGCTAATTTGTTACCCTCCTCAAATATACTTTTTTCACCTGAGTAGGGGAATTACTTACACTTCCTATTGGGAGTTTTTGTATGTATTTGGGCAAGACTATTTTTCTTTTGAAACTTGGGGAGGTATCTATTACCGCACAAGACACCTTTGGTTCATCATTTATTTACTGACATTTTCATTAGGCTGTTTACCTATTTTCCTTCACTTAAAATCTACTGAAGGGCAGCACTGGTTGAAAGAAATGCTCTTATTCTTCAAGGAGTTGAATGGTAAAGGTTTTATCTTTATGATAGTGATACCACTCACGATATTAGATAGCTTCTGCACACGTGTACTCATACAAATTGTACCTGACTATGGTCTGGTAGAACATGGCTACTGTTTGTTGTTTTTCATTTATGGCTTTATACTCACTACCTCTCCTACTTTTTTGCAGGTTGTCCATAGCTTTAAGAAAAAAATGCTAGGTTTGGCTTGTATATCTTCTGTCATTTATTTTGTGATATACGTCTATGATTATGAGCCTTACTTTCAGACACTTGCCATAGATTTACTCTCCAATACTGTCAGAGTAGCTTGGATTACCGCTATTTTAGGTTATGGAAAGCAATATCTTTCTTTTAATTCGCCCTTATTAAAATACTGTAATGAAGCTGTGTATCCTTTTTATCTTTTGCATCAGCCCATACTGATTGCTTTAGCATTCTACAGTATTCCTCTTCCATTAGAAGTACATACTAAATTTATATTGGTATCATTGGCTACTTTTTTTGTTACTTGGATTGTTTATGAGCTAGGTATAAGACCCTGGAAGCCTATCCGTCCGCTGTTTGGGCTTACCAACAAAAAATCTCCAGTGAGATTTAGAGTCAAAAGTAAAGCCAAGCAGGTATTTAGAGTCTAGCCAAGTCATTACAATTTTCTAAAAAAACACAAAAAACTTCGGAAAGATTTTGATTATCTGACAATTTCTGTGAAAATCTGCAGCAGCAGACTTTCAGAACGCTGGCATTTATGTTTTGAACAGTATTCAGCCTATTATATGAAACAACATCATAAAAATTATCAAAGCACCAAGATTTTTGCGCTTATCAACTTTTGATGTTACTTATCGGCAGCCCTTCTCGGGGGCTTGGCTATAATCAAAATCTAATGTACTCAGTTTTGTAAAGCGTGTATCTCTGCCCCGATTTGCTCTAAGTTCGGGCTCTCCTATATAAAAAACTTGGTTATCACTGCCCGAGATAATACTAATTTTGGTGTTTTCTTTCAGATAAATTATGTTGTTGCTTCCTGCTTGTAGCGTAAAATTACAGCCTTTTTCTATGTAAAATACATTGTTGTTGCCTGAGTGTTGGTAAGTTGTGCGTTCACATAACCAGTAAGTTTTGTCATTGCCTAGCTTTCTGAGTTCTAGCACACTTGTGCTAACTACTTCGGCTTGTGCAGGAATAAGATGTGCATTTTCATCTATTTTCTGGGCATAGTCAGGGTTTGTATTAACCGTTGTAGGGTTAGTTTCATTGGGTGTGGGTGTAGGTAAGTCTGTATTGGTAGGCGATTGTGTAGGCTTTTCAGTGGTATAGCCAAAGGGGATTTCTCTTTTTATCTCAGGGCAGATTCCCTTAGGGGCATTGCTGTAGTCAAAAACGAGGTATTCGCAAACAGTACGACCAAACTCAGCAGAAAGTGGTGGAGTAGCACCTTGCTCTATGTAGAGAATACCTTTAGCCCCTAAGCCCACGCTCAACGTTGCCCCTTTTCTGAGGTAAACAATGTATTGACCTTTTGAGAGAGTTACTCTTGAGCCTTCATCTATCATTACTGTACCTGTGCCACCTGAGAAAACCACTCGTGAATTGTTGCATACCCAGTATGTCTTATCTTTGGCAATTCTTTCTACAAAAGGGCTTCTTTTGATTACCTCAGCATCACTAGGAATCATTACTTCACAGGGGTTTTGCGCCTTTGCCACCTGCAATGTAAAAAAAATAGCCAAGAACAATATCAGTTTTTGCATGATAGATATGGGTTTTGAATCATTTTAGGTTTAACACTTAGCTGCTTAGGAAAGTGTAAAATATGAATTGTGAAATGTGATTTTTTAATATTCTCATTATCAAAGACTTAACAAATAAAAATGTCAAAGTTATTCTTTATGCTTTACTTATACGAAAAACAATATGTTTTTCTTCATAAATAGATTATTTTGTTTAGTTTATTTACTTACGTTTCGCTGATTTCGAAACCCACAAAAAACAATTTAAGGGAATAAGC
>CAYZQI010000275.1:0-3329 GCA_964480455.1 uncultured Cytophagaceae bacterium | reverse complement strand
CTGGACTGATGTAACCAAAGAAATCCACGAACTCCCGCTAGACCATCAGCCCGACCTCGCTACTGCCATTAATTTCTACAAAGAAGGCAAACACCGTGAAAGAGTAGTCCAGTCTGTCAAAGATGCCATAGAATTGGGCAAACCTTGGCTTTTTGAGTGCATCTTAATCACTGCCAAAGGCAATGAAAAATGGGTGCGTGCCAATGGAGAAGCGGTATTTGAAAATGGCAAATGTATCAGAATCTATGGCTCTTTCCAAGACATAGATGAGCAAAAAAGAGCTGAGATTGCCCTCCAAGAAAAAACCAAAGAATATGATGAACTCGTAGCGGGTATTCCTATTGGGATTTATAAACTTGAGGAAAATGCGAATTTTGTGTATGTAAGCCCTGTTTTTAGCCAAATGCTTTTAACTACCGCAGAAGCCATCAAAATAGACTTCACGGAAGCAATGAGAAAAATCCACCCTGAAGACATGCCTGGTTTTTTAGAGAAAAATCAAATTGCATTAAACCAAAAACAACCCTTCTTTGCAGAGGTACGCTTTATCATAGAGGGAGTTCAAAAATGGTTTAGAATTAGCTCGCAGCCAAAACAAGATGCAAAAGGAACTTGGTATTGGTTTGGCACACAAACAGATATCACCTCAGAAAAAGAAATTGCTCTTGCCCTCCAAAAAAATACACAACTGCTCAACAGCATTAATCATATACAACAAACTTTCATAGCAGAAAGCGATAGCAACCGTGTTTTTGATGTACTCTTAGATAACTTGCTACATCTTACAGAATCTCAGTATGGATTCATTGGTGAAATACTGCATGATGCAGAAGGAGAGCCTTATCTTAAAACTTTTTCTATTACAGACATCTCTTGGGACAAAGAAAGCGAGCAGTTTTACCAAGAAAATTTTGAACAGGGATTGGTCTTCGGGAACTTAAAAACACTCTTTGGCACAGTCATTTTAGACCAGAAGCCACTCATTGCCAATCAGCCCTCGAAGCACCCCAAAAGCGGAGGTTTGCCCCAAGGGCATCCACCCTTGGATAACTTTATGGGGATTCCTTTTTTTGCCAATGGTAAGCTAGTAGGTATGGCAGGGGTTGCGCAGCACGCAGAGGGCTATTCCGAAGCAATCTTAGAAAATTTACAGCCCTTTCTCTCTACCATAGGGCGACTTATACAAGCAAAAAAACAAGTCAGAGAGCGAAAAATTATCTTAGAACAACTCCAAGAAGCAAAAGTCCGCGCCGAAGCTGCCAACCGTGCCAAGTCGGAGTTTCTTGCCAACATGAGCCACGAAATACGTACCCCGCTCAATGGAGTTATCGGATTTACGGACCTGCTCAAGCGCACCAAACTAGATGACAACCAAAGGCAATACCTCAATACCATCGATTATTCGGGCAATGCCCTCTTAGACATCATTAATGATATTCTTGATTTCTCAAAAATAGAAGCTGGTAAACTAGAACTTGCGCTCGAGCGCACTGACCTCTTCGAGCTTTGCGGGCAAGTGGCAGATATGATTAAATACCAAGCACACCACAAAGGGCTAGAAATGCTCTTAAACCTTGACTATGGCGCACCGCGATTCATCTGGACTGATGCCATTCGCCTCAGGCAAGTGCTGGTCAATCTATTGGGCAATGCCATTAAATTTACAGAAACAGGCGAAATAGAACTCAAAGTTGAGATTATTGGCGCACAAGATAAACAGCTTGATTTCCGCTTTCTGGTCAGAGATACGGGCATTGGCATTGCTCCCGAAAACCAACAGAAAATCTTCAAGGCCTTTTCACAAGAAGATGCCTCTACTACGCGTAAGTTTGGCGGAACTGGGCTGGGGCTTACTATTTCTAATAAACTGCTTGCTCTTATGGGCAGCCAACTTCAACTAGAAAGTAACCTGAATGAAGGAAGCACTTTTTATTTTGAGGTGAGTTTTAAGGCTGAAGCCGGAGAGCCAGAACAATGGGAAGAACTCTCACAAATCAAAAAAGCACTCATTATAGATGACAATGAGAACAACTGCCAAATAGTAAGGGAAATGCTCTTACTTAAAAATATTCAAAGCGATACTTGTAAAAACGGCATAGAGGCACTAGATACACTCAAAAAAGAGGGTAAGTATGATGTAGTGCTGATGGATTATCACATGCCTTACCTTGATGGCATTGAAACTACACGTAAAATCCGAACTCAACTTGGCTTAAATGCCGTGCAGCAGCCTGTCATCTTGTTACATAGCTCTTCTGATGATGAGCAAATCAACCAAGCCTGCCAAGAATTAGAGATTAGGCAAAGGCTAATAAAGCCCATCAAAATTCACCAATTTTATGAGACACTTTCTAAACTTACTCAGATTACTGGACAGAAATCAATAGAAGAAGAGGAAGAAGAAGCTATCACTGCCACTTCTAGTATTGCCAATGCGATGCACCTCAAAGTGCTGATAGCAGAAGACAATAGTGTAAATATGTTACTTGCCAAGAGCATTTTGCAGTCTATTAATCGTAATGTTGAAATTTTAGAAGCTAACAATGGCTTAGAGTGTCTAGAGTTGTATAAAAAGGAAAAGCCTCAACTTATTTTTATGGATATTCAAATGCCCGAAATGAACGGCTATGAGGCAACAAAGGCAATCAGAAATTGGGAAAAAGCACAAAATCTACCAGCTATCCCCATCATTGCCCTTACGGCAGGCACTGTAAAAGGCGAAAAAGAAAAATGCCTCGAGGCAGGAATGAACGACTACACCAGCAAGCCCGTAGTACGCGAAACCCTCAATACATTGCTGAACCAATGGGTTTTTGAGGTAGAAAAAAATGAAAATCCCGACTCAAAGCAGCAGAGCTTCCCAACCAAAGAAGAAGTGCCACATTTTGATAGAGCAGTTTTGATGCAGCGTATCAACCACGACGAAGAACTTTTGCAAGCCATTTTAGCAGAATCACAAAAGTTGTTTTTAGAAATGCTGCCTAAGCTGAAAAGTGCTTATCAAAACCAACAATTCAAAGAACTGAAAGCATTAGGACACAAGTTAAAAGGGGCTACCCTAGCAGCAGGGTTTAGTCAGCTTGCAATTTTTGCTCGAGAACTAGAACATCAAGAAAATGAAGATTTAGCGTTCTGCCTTACACAAGTAGAGACGATTGAGAAAGAAATAAACTATCTTTTGGATTGGATTGATGCTTATGGGAAGAGAAAATAGTACTCCAATCCTTGTTCTGAGTTTGGGAAGTTGTTTTCAAATGATAGGTTTAGGGTTGTGTAAAAAGTCAAACAGTACCAAATATTATTCTAGTAGGTAAAGCCCCCCAGCCCCC
>CAYZQI010000274.1:0-3347 GCA_964480455.1 uncultured Cytophagaceae bacterium | reverse complement strand
TTTGAAGATTCTGCAAATTACCTTTGTAGTGTTCAGATTATTTTATAACTTAAACGCAAATTTATTATGAACACTTTATTTGAAAAATTTAAAGCGTATGAGCTGACTGCGGAACAGGCTGAAAAGGTGAGAGGGGGACAAGATGTTTTGGCATGTTCTTGCATATCTGGTGTAGGAACATGGTATTATCCAAGTGGGAATATTCCGTCTCCTGGTCAACTAACTGAAGCCTCAATAGACTATTGTGGAGGGGTCACCAACACTAGTTGCAGAATAGTAGAATTAGAATCATTTGCCCCTGAAGGTAATTAATTTTGTAGGTTAAGAATATGTTATGCCCTGTCTTTGGTTTGACAAATTAGAGGCGGAGCTTTTATGAAAATATAAATTAATCATAATGTTACGAAAACATTTTTTTTGCTTTTTTTCGCTTGTCTTTTTATCATCAACTTATCTAGTTGCACAAACAATAGTAGAAGGAATTATCAAAGGTGAGTACACTAATGTTTATGTGTATCTACCCATCTCAGGATATTCTCAACAAGAGATATTTCAACAGATTGAAACAAATGAAAGTGGTAATTTTTATTTGAATACCCAGCTTAAAGAACCACATACACTCACATTTAGTTTTGGTGTAGGGAGGGAAGTGAAATTATTGTTAGAGCCGAATGACACTATTGAGATAGAGGTAGATTTTAATAATAATATAGATGAACTTAATCAAGATTGGCTTAAAATCAAAGGTCAGAATGCACAAGGTCATATTTACTTGAATACAAAATATGATTTTATACTAACTGATAAATATATTAAACTTTATGATACACTTTATCCTCATAAAGAAGCTAACTGGGAAACTCAATGGGAAGAAATATTGAAAGAATATGAGAGACAAACTTATTGGTTAGACAGTCTGGAAAAAACACAAGCTGTTTCTAAGAAATACAGTGAGCACATCAAGGTTTATATCAAAGCTGCTTTTTTTGGTGAATTACTCAGAAGAGTATTACCAGAGTATTATGATATGAATACACTTTCTGTTGTGGATTCTCCATTATACAAACTTTCAGAAAAATTATTTACTTTTATCAATCCTACTGACGTAAAAGTCAAAAGTGTAACTACTTGTTTTAGTCTATATTATCGATTTTATCAAATTACATATCTCAAAAATGAGCTAAATCCAATCAATAATAACCTGATTTTTGATGATGAACCCTGCTTTACGATAGCACCTCTTGAAGTGCAACGTTTTCTAAATGCAACTTGCCTTTTGCGTCTTTCCTATATTGCCTCATCTCTTTACAATTATTGCGATTTATATCAAAAATATATCAAGTTATTTGGTGAAGATGATTGGTCAGTAGCCATGAAGCAAAGAATAAAATGTGGTAATTCTATTGAAGAACAATCAAAGAATCAGGATGGAATAGTATTTTTAGATAATAAAATAGATGATTTCTCAAGAGATATAATCAATGGCTTTAAAGGAAAAAGAATAGTGATTGACTTATGGGCAACTTGGTGTGCGCCTTGTATTGACGAACTTCAACATTATGATGAGCAACTTTATACCTTTCTTGATAACTATGAAATAGTCGTTGTCTTTATTAGCTTAGATAAATTATCAGCAGAAAATACTTGGAAACATCAAGTAAATCAACTTGATCTAAAAGGCTATCATATTATTGCCAATCCAAAATTACAGGAATCTATAAAGAATATGTTATTTATTGACGAGGGAGGCATCAGTATTCCTCGTTATGTAATTAGAGATGAATTTGGTAAAGTCCAGATAATGAATGCCGCACGTCCTTCTAGTAATTTATTTAAAAATCAAGTAAAATATATTTTTGGGGATAAATAACGCAAAGCTTCTTTAGAAAAAGAATTGATAATATTGTTTTATGGTTGAACTTATCCCTCTCATACTGAAAGCGTCTGAACATGAGGTATTAGGGATTGGTCATTGGTTGGTTAGTCATTAGTTTTTAGTCAAAGCTGCGAAGCTGGAGCTTCGCGCTACAGAAGTTCGCTCAAATAATTTATAAGTAGCTGATAATCAATAAATTATGAGTTAAAAAAATATCGTGTTTTGGTAAAATCTAAAAACTAGGTAAATTATCTTTGTAGTGTTCAGATTATTTATTAACTTAAACCCAAATGTATTATGAACACATTATTTGAAAAATTTAAGGAGTGTGCCCTGACTGCCAAGCAGGCTGAAAAGGTGAGAAGGGGACATGACTATTGTGCTATCTTGGATAGATGTATAGCAAGTGCTTGGTTAGCAGTGAATGAAAACGCTGGAACTGGTGCTTACAAAACATTTGACGATTATGCAGAACACATAGATCGTCAGACTGGTCTGTGCAACAGTCATTTTGGCATGCCTTGTCTTGATCAAATGATGCAAGATAATTAATTTGAAATTTATTAGTTGGCTTACATAAGCCAACTATATTTTTGATAACTCAATTATAAAATTCTTCACATGAAAACATATCTGATTAGTATTATTTCTTTTTTGGTACTAAGTATGCCACTTTTTGCTCAAGATAAACAAGCCGAGCAAATCATTCACAACTACCTAGAGACCGTAGGCAGCAAAAAACTCTGGAAGAAAACGCAAACAATGTATGATAGTATTTTATCTTCTGTTTCTGCGAACGCACACCTCGAGAAATCTTCAGGGGGATATACAAGAAGTAACAAGGCTACCTATAGAAAGAAGTCTGGAATGCAGAAAAGTATTTTTTACAATGAAACTGGAGTTCAAACTTTCTATTGTGATGGAAAAGAAATCTATATGCAAACTCAAAGAGGAGATTTGATGAAAGTAGATGATAAAAAAACTATAGATTTAGTAGAATTTAGCGAGGTAGAAGATTTTATAGATTTTCATAAGTCAGTGTATAAAGGTGAGGATTACCTTGATAGCATATCTTGTTTTGTAGTAGATGTTTACCATAGTGAGGATACATCTTCTTTCGTCAGGGGATATTTTAGCAAAGAAACCTCCTTTTTGCTTAAAACGCAGTCATACATAAATCATCAGCCTATCAAACTATACAGTAATTTTGATGACTATCGTGAGTTAGAAAATGGTTTAGTTATACCTTTTCTGATAGAATCTTATAATCAGAAAGGGGATTTGTTATTTAAAAGAGAAAGAATAAAAGTAGTTTTTGATTTGCCTCTAAAAGATAGTTTTTTTAAACCCTAAGATACAGAAGCTAATGAAAATCATTAAAAATTCTCTATTTTACTAAAATTGCAGGGTGTTACTCAACCAATGGGGAAATATCCTTCACCTGCGCAGGCATTGGACGGACAACACAGCT
>CAYZQI010000273.1:0-3412 GCA_964480455.1 uncultured Cytophagaceae bacterium | reverse complement strand
TAGAGCCAAGTTCTCCAAAAAGCCAAACCAGCATTGCTGGTTTGGCTTTTTTTATTGTAAAAAAAGGGAGTTTTATCTGCATTTTACAGTGTAAAAAAATAAGTTTTTTCTTGTTTTTTTGTGATTTTTAAATTATTTTTGGTGAAGAATTTAGTAAAACTAATTATGTTTGAAAGTAAATATTCTAAGGTTATCAACCATTGCAGAAACATTAAATTGTAAAAAAGTTGGCTAAAATCAGCTTGTATGCTATTCAGGATTATCTCAATCCATAAAATACAAAAATTTTTAGTATTCTCTTAATACCTTACAAACTTTTAGTTCTATGATGACACACAAATTATTGGATAAAATCCCACATTATCTGTTGATGAAGGTAATCACACATTTATATGTGTGTTTGCCAGTTTTCTTCGCTTTTGTGATTTCTGTAAACAAGGCAATAGCCCAATGTGGAAACATCAGCACACTTCCCTGTTCGGAAATCCTAAAACCTTTACCCGTAAATCTTAGCTTCAACGGTGCAGAAGGTGGATTGTCAAATACAGGATTTACGATGGTAGATGCCTACACTGGTACGAGAAACTCAGCAGATGGCGTGCCAAGCAACCCGACTGTTAGAGGGTTTGAACCTTCCAAAATTACACTTTCCAATGACAGACTTACCATTCAAACAAACAAAGGAATAGCGTCTATATTCACCAACAATCAAATAAACACATTGGGAGTGCAGTTTGAAGTTCCTAATAAGTTCAAAATAGAAACTGCCATCATTAACCCTTTTTCAGGTACAAGTTTTGAACAAGGAGGCTTGTGGTACGGAGTAAATGACAAGACCTTTGTGAAATTGGTAGTGGTAGGCAATCGTGTAGAGTTGAGAAGAGAGATAAATGATGCAAGCAGTAACTCCGACCAAATAATCACTGGTATAATCTCAAGCCTGAGTACAAGTACAGTACATCTTCGCCTTCGGATAGATACAGAGAATAATTCAATAGAAGGCTTTTATTCAACAGATGGAATAAATTATATCAATGTAGGGCAAGGGCAAGCCAATCAAAGCCTCCCTTTACCCACGGCTATGTCTTCGGGTGAGTTGTTTGCAGGCATATTTGCTACCCATAGAAATTCAAATACCTCACGTCAGTACAGCTTTGAATATTTTAATCTTGAAAATGATGCCTCTACAAATCAAGCACCTACAATTCTTAATGGTCAAGTATTTAGCATTGATGTAGCAGAGGTAGAAGATGATGCAGTAGTAGGTACAGTACAAGCAATAGATGACAACAATGATATTGTAAATTTTGAGATTATTGATGGCAATGAGCTAAATTATTTTAACATCAATCCATTAGGGGTGATTACGATTGCCGACCACCACGCCCTGATAGGTCAATATACACTCAGCATACGAGTAACTGACGGAGGAGGGCTTAACAGTACAAATTTGGTACTTATCAATATTACGAATCAACTTGTCAATCAAGTACCCATATTAGTTGGGGCTATTTTCAATGTGCCAAGCACTGCACAAAATAATTATCTTATAGCACAGATTACTGCTACTGACCCAGATGCACAACAAGGAGAGGCGGCTCTGACTTATCAGCTTCATCATATAGAAATTAATAACAACGGGATTTCTATTCCCGCCAACCAGCAATCAATATTTACACTTAGTCCCAGTGGTCTTTTATCACTTACAGATGTGGGTCAGATTGCTTTGGGCAATGTTTATAAGCTCCATATCAAGGCAATAGATGCACAAGGAGGAGTAGGAGAGGCACATTTTATTGTCAATATTGTGGCACCTATCGCCCCTGTGATTAACTCACAAACATTGAGCATTACAGAAGGAAGTACAGCAAATACACTTGTGGGTACGATACAAGCAAACGATACAGATGGAACAGTTACAAAGTATGAGATTACAGCCGCTCAGTTTTTGATTAATCCAGTAATGCCTCCAAGTAATTCTAATACAGACCCAGCTTACAATGCTTCACAAGTATTTTCTATCAATACTAATACTGGCGAATTACGTGTCAATAATCCAAAGTACTTATTGAATGTACTTGGCCCGATTCAGCTCAATGTAAAAGTAACAGATAATGATGGACTGACGGCAGAGGCAACAGTTACAGTAAATGTTCTTGATATGCAGGTTACAGTCGCTCAAAACTATCAGTTGAATTGGACAACAGGAGCATTACATCCCGATGGACACAATGAAGCTACTGGAGGAGCTGTAGATGGTAAATTGTATGTATTTGGAGGTTTTAAATCCAATTTTGCACCCAAAGAAGTAATGCACGCCTACAATCCAGTCACTAATTCGTGGACAAAGTTAGCCAATATACCTGCAATGAGTGTAAATACTACTTTTGGAGGGGCTACACACATGGGCTTTACAGATGATGGCAAAGATATTTATATTGCGGCTGGGTATGCTTCTAATACAGCGGGTACTGGGCAAGTTTTTGGCTCTACAAGAGTTTACAAATACCTCACCACAACCAACGTATATGAGGAATTGCCAAAACTGCCTACAAACCGTGCTGCAGGAGATTTAGAATACATTGATGGTAGATTATACTATGTAGGCGGTACAACACCTGCTCGTACAACAGACCAAGGTAATCTTTATATGCTCAATATTCAAAATAATGCCACAAGCTGGGTGCAGCTTTCTATGATGCCCAATCCAAGAAACCATTTGGCTACCACCGTATATGATGGTAAGTTATATGTATTTGGCGGGCAAAAAGAGCATGATGGCAAGCTAGTGCCTCAAGATGATGTACATAGGTATGACCCTGCTAACAATACTTGGACGCATATTACTGATATGCCAAAAGCATTTAATCATATTCATGCTTCTGTATTCACTTACGGAGGATATATTTTTACAATAGGTGGGCAAATAGGGCATAACCAAGGAGCTTACAAAGATGTCTATGCTTATCATCCTCCTACCAACACTTGGATTAGTTTCACTGATTTGCCAGTAGGTAGATTTTCGCCAATTGCAGGTGCAATAGATGGTAAATTATATGTTTCAGGTGGAAATAACTCAAAGACTACTTACATTGCTCAGTTACCAAATCAATTCATACCTAGTGGCGCACCACAACTCACCCTTTCTGCTGAGGAGTTTATTCTTGAAACGACCAACAATACGCAAGGGGCTCAAAGCATAACACGCCAATTTACCGTGAGCAATACAGGCACTAGCCCTCTTGTCATTAGCAATGTATCTTTAAGCAATGCTTTAAGTGGAATGTTGAGCTTTACAGGTCCAACTCAAACTACCCTAGCACCTAACACAAGTGTAAATTATAGTGTTACTTTTATGAGTTCAGGCTCAAGTACAGGATATTTGAACAGTAATCTAGTATTTACAAGCAAT
>CAYZQI010000272.1:0-3497 GCA_964480455.1 uncultured Cytophagaceae bacterium | reverse complement strand
AAGTTTGATAGTTTGTAAAGGTGAGTATCTTTTGACGCGTTTCGTCCTGAAAATAGCGACTCTCTTTCATAAAGTACCTTACCGTAGAAAGAGGAATATCCAACAAGCAAGAAAAACTACGGTAATGCCCGTGTTTCCATTCTTCTAGGGGGTCTAGCAGACTCTCGAAGCTATCGTGACTGTAGTAGGGTTTAGTGATTTCTTGCCTTGCCTGATGAATAAGCAAGTGAATAACTGCCCTTTTGAGTAAGTCATTACCTCCCCTGATTTGTGCGGCTTCTTCCTTGCTCAGGGCAAATTGGGCAAATTGATTGAAAAGATTTGTGTTCATAGATATAAAGTTTTATTTACACCCTAAGGGTTTTCAAAACCCTTAGGGTGTTGGGCTAAGCACCTAATTCTAGTTGATTTTTGACCAAGTGGTAATATTTACCTTTGAGCGCAGTGAGTTGCGTATGTGTACCTGTTTCAACGATGTTACCCTTTTCCAATACCACGATTTGGTCAGCTTTTTTGACCGTGCTGAGACGGTGTGCTATGATAAGTACCGTTTTGTTTTGATAGAAGCTTTGTAAATTTTCCATAATAATGCTTTCGTTTTCGGCATCAAGGGCAGAGGTAGCTTCGTCGAAGAACAAATATTGTGGATTTTTATAGACCGCACGAGCTATGAGTATGCGTTGCTTTTGCCCAGTGCTTAGTCCTACTCCCTCTGCACCTATTTTGGTTTGCCAGCCAAGAGGCAGCCCTTGTATGAGTTCAGTAATGTTGGCAATACGGGCTGCTTCTTCCAAACGAGCATAATCCAGCGTTTCCCCATCAAGGGCGATATTCCGTGCAATACTATCCGAAAAAATGTAACCTTCTTGCATCACCACGCCACACTGCATGCGCCAATAATCACTGCTGATAGTGCTTAGGTCTAGTTGTCCTACCTTTATTTGCCCCCCAGTGGGGGGGTAATATTTCAGTAATAACTTGAGCAGGGTAGTCTTGCCACTGCCACTTGTACCCACAATGGCAGTTACTTTTCCCTGAGGAATGTCTAAACTCAGTTGATCTAATACCTTGGGCGAGTGCTGCCCTTCATACTGAAACGAAAGCCCACGAAGCTCTAGACCTGAGTTGAGAGGAAGACTATGCAACAATGAGGCAGGTATCAGGGCGGCATTGTCATCTTCATTGGGCTTATGATAGACCTCTTGTAGGCGCTCAAGGCTAATACGGGCATCTTGGTATTGATGCACAAACTGTATCATTTGGCTGATAGGAGCATTGAGTTGCCCTAAGATGTACTGAATGGCAAGCATCATCCCTAGGGTCATCTCGCCTTGTATGACCGCCCAAGCTGCCAAGAGTGTAATCAAGATATTTTTGCTTTCATTGATGAGCAAACTGCCTGCCTCTTGGATTTGCTCTAATTGCAAGCTCTCTGTGTTTACTTTAAAGATTTTTATTTGTATGCGTTCCCACTCCCAGCGGCGTGTCTGCTCGCAGTGATGTAGTTTGATTTCCTGCATACCTGAGATAATCTGAATCAGGCTATTCTGATTATTAGCAAGTTGCTGAAAGCGTTTGTAGTCTAACTGTTTGCGATAGCGCAAGAAAAACAATATCCAAGCAATATAAAACACACTGCCCAGCATAAACACAAGCCATATCCCGAGATGATACAAGGCTAAGACCAGCCCAAAAACAATCAGATTGAAGAATGAAAACAAAACACTCAAAGTAGAGGTACTCAAAAAGGCTTGGATACGGCTGTGGTCGCCTATGCGCTGAAGCAAATCTCCTGTGCGCTTGCTGTCAAAAAAGCCCATCTGAAGACGCATCAGCTTCATCAAAAAATCCGAAATCAGGCTGATATTCAGTCTTGTGCTGAGGTGAAGCAGTACCCAACGCCGAATAAACTCTACCAATACCCTACTTAGCAACAGAAATGCCTGACCAGAGAGTATCAAAACTACCAGCGAAATATCTCGGGTCTGAATACCAATATCTACTACTGCCTGAGTAAGAAAAGGGGTAAGCAACGAAAAAAAACTCACAAACAACAAACTCAGCACCAACTGCGTAATAAAAACCCGCTGCTCACGCATATAACCCCATACAAAAGTCCAAAGAGATTTTTGCTCAGGGTTTTCTTCCTTTTCTTCATAAAAAGCAGGGGCAGGCTGTACCAAGAGCGCAATGCCCTCACTGAGGGTTTCGCTGCCTAGCCAACTCTTAAAAAAATCAGCCTTGCTGTAGGTAAGCAAGCCCTGTGCGGGGTCTGCTACATAGATTTTATCAGCACGCACACGCCATACTATCACAAAGTGACGCTGATTCCAATGCACAATAAAGGGATAAGCCCGCTCACTGACTAGCTTTTCAAAGGGTACTTTGACCGCAAGGGTACGCAAACCAATGGACTCTGCTGCCTCGCTAATGCCCAAAAGCGACACACCCTGCCGATTCAAGAAGCTACGCTCTCGCAAATACTGCAAAGATACCACTCGCCCAAAATATTTGCTCAACATACGCAAACACGTAGGCCCACAGTCCATTTGGTCTAATTGTTTGTAAAAGGGGAAGTTTTTTTTTTCATATACCGTAGAGAGGATTGTTATTATGATTATCCAGACCCCAAGTAGCTGTGTAGGGGTCATAACTGCATTTTGCAGGTTTTGAGTACTGATTATCAGGGTTTTGAGTATAAGCCCTACAGTCTGTGCAAATGTGCCTAAACTCACAGTCTTTGCAGACTTCTATTTGGTCTTTGTGAATGTACCAAACATCTTTAAAGCCTTTTTTATTGAGTGCCTCTACCAAAGTCGTATCTTTGATATTACCATAACTTTGTGACATAGAAGGACAATTTTTGATTTCCCCTTTAGTATCAATACTGATTTTACGATTGAGGCACGTATTGTGCTTTTGTGACTCTGTGAAAGTGGGTATATTAATACTGAAATACTGAGGAGATATGATACCACAGTGGGTTTGGGAGTCTATAGATATCTTCAAATAGTTGATTAATAGCAATAGTTTTTCTTTATATACTTGCCTATTATTTGGGGAAGAATGAATTAAAATGCTATTGATTCTTTTATGATTCTTACAAAGATTTTCTAATGTTTCGTCTGTTATTTCATCTGAAAATTTTAAAACCAATTCAATACTTTTTAAGCGGCTTTGAAGTGTATTTTGAAGTAAATCATCTAATGCACTTAGCTTAATAGTATCATATATTCTTATTTGTAGTGCATTACAGCCCAAAGTATCAAGGTTCAGGAATATATTATCTAACAAGTGTTCTGAGTATCTGTCTAAATCAATAATTGCATTGGTAATTTGTGCAGGAAAATCAAAATCTAAGTTTAACTTCGGAAACTTACTTGGCTCTTCAGTGAAAAAACCTAAATCGTCTTCTTCTAGTTTTTGAAAATAAGCATCTATCCCCTTAGGAATGAATAATAAATAATTTGTACAATTAGGGCAAAATAGTATAGTTC
>CAYZQI010000271.1:0-3515 GCA_964480455.1 uncultured Cytophagaceae bacterium | reverse complement strand
TTGTGTAAAAAGTATTTTGAGCAAAATTTTGTATGGTTTTCAGTGTTTCATTGCCTCAACATGCCACCCCACCCAAACCCTCCTCCCGAGGGGGCTACGATTAGGCCACTTATTTCGTAAACAACTGGTTATCAATAGACTAAAAATTTTATGGTAGTCCAAGAGTGAAGTGTGTATGTCCTTTTTGACTAATTTGAGATCTATTTTGATGGATTTTTTAAGATTATATTATGACGAAATAGTCATTTTTCACTCCATAGCCCATAGGTTGCAACCTATGGGCTATGGAGTGAAAAAGTTTTCAAAGCATACACACTTTATTCAGCAACTACAGATTTTTATTTTGAAATGTAACTTGCTGACAATCAATTTTTTAAAAAGTGTGTCCTAATTGTAGCCCCTCAGGGGGAGGGCTTACTCTTGATGCAGTAAATCGCTTATTATCAGCGATTTAAGCTCCCCTTCCCTTGAGGGGAAGAGGCTGGGGGATGGGGTGGTGGCGACGAATAAAATACTCAGAACCATGCCTACTAGAATAATATTTGGTGCTGTTTGACTTTTTACACAACCCCAAATCTATGCACTGAATAGGATTTGACTTAGCTCAGTTAAGCATTATCACAAAAATTGTCAGAGAACTAAGTTTATTACTCATCTGTCACTTCTTAAAGCCCTTGATTTTAAGTAGCAAATAATAAAATAAATATTTTGACTATTCAGACTTATCCACTTCGATTTTATCTTCTTTTTTACCATCTGCTACCACAGCAGGATTTTCAGTAGGTATTATTTTTATATCTTCTTTTTGTTTTTCCTCAGCTTCTGCTTGTTTAGCTTTGGCGGCTTCACTCTTTTCGGTAGATTTATTTGCCATCAATCCAAACATCATCAGGAGGGCAGTAAGAGCAATTACTTGGAGAATAAGTGATTTATTGACAATATCAATGCTCTGTTCAGCATCAATAGAGAGAAATAATAAAATTGTAATTAAGCCTCTAGGTGCTACAAATAGTAAGGGGCTTAATGGTATTTTAGAGATTTTGAGTTGCAATGCCCTGAATGAAAAAATCAAAATTACAATGATCATCGCCCAGATGAAAGTATCTGTATTAAGAATTTCGGAGGTTTCTATCAGATAGCCAAAAAGTAAAAAAAACAATGCCCTTACTAAAAATGCCGCCTCCATGGTCAAATCTCTAAATTTGAGCACTTCTTTATTAAATTCCAAGGGCTTGAAACGCTCTATCCAGCGAATGTGCCTTAGCTCGTCAAGGTTTCCTATAAACAAACCAAAAAGTAAAATAAAAATCAACCCAGGCAGATGATAAATCTTAGAAATCTCGTATATCAAAATGATAAGCAAAATGATAGGCATAAACTTGACGTGGTGTTCTATCTCGTTGAGCAAAACAGAAAGTGCTATAGTAGCCACAAAAGATACCACAAATATTATCAAAAGCTGAAGCCCAAAATAGCCAAACGATTGTATGTCTATGATTTTATTGAGTGCAATAAAATTAAACAACAACACCCCTAGAATATCGGATATGCTACTTTCATAAATCACAAACTCGCGGTTATTTTTAGAGAGATTACTCACGCTCGGAATGGCAATAGCACTACTAATGATACAAAGGGGTATCACATTGGTAAGGCTACTTTTAAAATCATAGTCGCCAAAATAACTAAACAAAAAACCCAATGAAAGGGCAAGCCCTAACATAGGCAAAAAAGCACCTATAAAAGATTTACGAATCAAGCCAAACTTAGATTTATTTAACTCTAGCATCAGAGAACCCTCTAAAACAATCAGTATAATTCCCAAAGTACCCAAGACGGGTAATACAGAAGATATATCGGGCAAATTCATATCAAAAATAGTGATTGACTGCCTTACAATCCAGCCCAAAATCAATAAAAGAATAACTGAGGGAACTTTCGTCCTTGCCGAAGTCAAATCAAATAGATAAGCAATGAGCAATAATATGCAGAATGTAATGATGATGGTTGCTGTCATTCTATAACTTTAAATTTAATTTTAGCATTACTGCCAACTAATAGATATGCCATTAAGTTCAAAATAGGAAGCAAACAAGGTATTTCCTAAATTCAATTTCAGTGATTTGAGTACCATTTCAATCAGAAAACACCTAGTAGTGAGGTCATTTCTTGCCAAATTTACGCAAAACTTTATTTTTATTCAATTTTTAGTAATTTATTTAACCGTCAGTATATTTATCTATTTTAATGGCTAGATAAAATATTTTCAGACTCAATCAACAATCCATTTATAAATAACTCGGCTATTGGTCTTTGACCAAATCTATCATGACTTGTTGTTGAGCTTCATACCATTATTATCTTCATAAATCGAGATAAAAACTTGCTTCTCACAAAAATAATACATAGATTTGCAATGTATAATTTTATTTCAAAATCACTCTATTCTATGGGCATCAATTCATATCAAGAATTATTAAAAGGTACATTAAGTACTATTATTTTGCGATCGCTCTCGCAAAAAGGAAAAATGTATGGCTATGAGCTAACGCAGTATGTAAAAGAAATCACTGACGGAAAAATTTTACTCAAAGAAGGTTCTCTCTACCCTGCCCTGCATAAACTAGAAGCTGATGGACTCATCGCCTCAGAAACTGTACACATAGGCAAGCGTGTCAGAAAGTATTATCACCTTACTACCCAAGGTAACAGCACAACAACAGAAGCCATCAATGATTTATTAGATTTTTTAGCTACTATTCATCACTTAATTACGACTGAACCTAAATATGGAACTTCTCAATGATACCCAAACTGAGCAGGTCTGGCAATTCATTCTGACAAGCAATATTAAAGATGAAGATTTAAAGCATGAACTACTAGACCATATTTGCTGCTCTATAGAGGAAAAAATATGTCAAGGTTTTTCCTTTGAGATGGGTTATCGGGCTGCCTTAGAGGCAGTAGCACCCAAAGGTATCAAAGAAATAGAAGATGAACTCACCTTAGTATTGGCATATAACCCCCAAATGTTTATGAAGCGTATTTTGTATATAGCTACTTTTCTGACCACTTTTTTGCATACTTTACATTTTTTATTTCAACACACAAAACTCACTCACAGTCATTTATTTTATCAAGCAGGATTTTACATTTTACTCTTGGTTATTTTGCCTAGTTTATCAATCATTACCTACCGAAATAGAAAACTCTTATCAGGTTTAGATAAGTTTCGTATGAGCATAGGCATCACCTCAGCAGGCATCATTAGTATCGGTATGATAGGCAAAGGATTTCATTTACCTTACTCAGGAATGACCGTCTCGGTGGGTATGGTTCTGTTTATTTTTATTTTTTTACCTGTCTTCTTTTTTCAGCTCTACCAAAGTGCAAGGTTCTGATAAATCACGAAAAACACTGTTTTACTTCTCATCTAAATAGTTCATAATCAACAATTTGTACTATTCTAAATTATCCCTGATTAAAGTGTACATACTGAAAAAACTTGCTTGTTA
>CAYZQI010000270.1:0-3687 GCA_964480455.1 uncultured Cytophagaceae bacterium | reverse complement strand
TAAGCTACTGATAAACAAATACTTATGGAGTATATTAATAACTACAAGTTAAAATAAGTAAACTAGACTTAACAAAACTACAACACACAGCAAGTTACAACACTTAGCACCACCTAGCGCAAGATACTATCTTAAACCCCCTACTGGTCTTAGTCTATGGCGTTAAGCGTAACCCACAATAGCAAACTGGTCGGACGGGTCTCCCTCCGACCAAAGGTTTTTGCATCATATGGTCATTATTTAGCTATTGATTAGGGGTTATTTCAATATTTTATTTTATATTTGAGTTTGAGTGGTTCATAAAGTCTGTTCTGAGCGAGATGCTCAGAACAGTTGCGGTTGTGGGTCAGGATACTAAGACCAGAGGGGAGAGATATCTTCATCTTGTCTAATTTTTTATTTTAATGACTTAATCTAATGAAACCGAATATGACACCTTTCTTACATCATTCCAAAGTCACACCTTGCTTTCTCCAACACACAGGCTGACATTCTATAATTTAGTTTATTTCTTAATTTAAAAAAAACATCTTTTATTTTTACTATTCTAAATTATATCGTAATATTGCAATCAGATAACAAAAACAATGGGTGTAACCAAAACAAATCTTTTTTCAAATGTTCAGAATGATATGGCTCAGGCAGCAAAGGCATTTGCTCACCCTGCACGAGTTGCTATTATTCAGTATTTGCTAACAACCAATGCTTGTATTAATGGTGATTTGGTTCAAGAGTTAGGTCTAGCTCAGGCAACCATTAGTCAGCACCTTCGGGAGTTGAAAGATATAGGTATAATTCAGGGAACTATTGAAGGTTGTCGTATGAGCTATTGCATCAATCCAGCTCGTTGGGCTGAAATCAGGAATCAATTCATGGAAATATTTAATCAGTTTGAATCACCTTCACTTGGCGATTGTTGTTAAAAAATTTACTTAATATTATCGTAATATTGCAATAACACTAATAAAATATAATGTCAAAAATGAAAAAGTCTATTTTATCTTTCGTAGTCGTAGCTGTATTATTGGCAGGATGCTCTCAAACTAAAAAGGAGCAAACTACATCTGGAGATGTCAAGCAATCAAGTGCTAATGAAACCTCTGTAACGGAGAAGTTACCAAAACCTGAAAACAAAAAGAACATTATGTATCCTAAATTATCAACTTACATTGAATCAGTGGTTAAAGAAATAGATGCCATACCACAAGAGCGAAAAAACCAATTGAAGAAAATTGCTCTTTACGTGAAGACAAAAAAACAATCTAATGAACCTGCAAACCTCACGTTTATCTGTACGCACAATAGCAGGAGAAGCCACATGAGCCAAATTTGGGCTACAACCGCTGCTACTTATTATGGTATTCAAGAAGGCATCAACACCTATTCAGGTGGCACAGAAGCTACAGCCTTCAACCCAAGAGCAGTAGCGTCTATCGAGAGGGCTGGATTTAAAGTTCAAAATCTGGGAGGAGATAATCCACATTATAAAGTAACCTACACCGAAAATGGATTGGAAATGGAGTGCTTTTCTAAAAAGTATGATGACCCCTCCAATGCCAATGAAAACTTCGTAGCTGTGATGACCTGCTCAGAAGCGGATAAAAATTGTCCTTTTATTCCGGGTGCTTCTCTCCGTGTACCTATTCCTTATGTTGACCCCAAAGAATCTGACGGAACAGAAGAAGAAGTTGCCACTTATGATGAGCGTTGCAAGCAGATCGCAACAGAAATGTTTTACATTATGTCACAAGTAAAGATTTAATTTTCATGAAAAGATTTATTATTTTAGTTATACTTGTTTCACTAAGTTCACAGATTCAGGCTCAATCTATGTTCGATGAAATGAATAATTGGGTTGGTTTGCAATTGGCGGAGAGCACTGGATTTAGTTCTTACTTCTTTCTTTTTCTGGGTGGTGTGATGGCGAGTCTTTTACCTTGCGTCTATCCAATTTACCCACTAACGGTTAATTTTTTAAGAAACAGAAAAAGTAAGCTGGGAAGATTTGCGCATCCATTGGCTTATTATTTTGGATTGGCAAGCATTTATTTTTTGTTCGGAATCATTGCCTCTATAACGGGGGGAGCATTTAATGAGATTCTTCGATTGCCTTTGGCTAATCTAAGCATTGGTATTTTGTTGTTTGTAATGGCTTTAGCTACAGTAGATTACCTTGACCTTCCTTTTTTTGGTGGGCAGGTAGATAGCAAGGATCAAGGCTTAGGTGGAACTATTGTGATGGGTGCGGGAGCAGGCTTGCTGTCATCAGCCTGTGTAGGTCCTATTGTGGTCAGCATTTTAGTAGCAATTGCTTCAAATTCAAGCACTATCACTGTAGGGCTTGCTGCTACGGCTGCTCTTAAAATGATGCTCTTTGGTTTGGGAGTGGGTATCCCAGTATTACTTCTTGGTGTTTTTGGGCTTGCCTTACCCAAAAGTGGGAAATGGATGCTGTATGTACAATGGGTTTTTGCTGTTCTAATCGGTTATTTTGCCTACGGGTACTTGGTGAAAGGAATGAATGGACTTGGTATGAGTGATGATGTGAGTTTCTATATTTTCCTCGGAACAGTACTCTTGTTTTTGGCAGCCTTCAATCTGCAATCTCAAGAAAAGTTGAAGCAGCAAAGAACAAAAATTTCACTATTCATCCTGTCTGGTGTTTTAGGGTTTTTCCTTATTGGAGCTAATATACTGCCCACAGGCTCAAATCAGTATAATGCCAACACATCAAGCCAGACTGCTTCACCTGAACGCTCCACTGAACAAAAAGGTGAGCTCACTTGGTATTTGAACAAAGAAGCCGCCTATCAAAAAGCAGCGGAAACAGGTAAATTGGTTTTTGTTGATTTTCATGGTGACTGGTGTACCAATTGCAAAGCTTTTCAAAAACAAACCCAAAGCGATAAAGCCTTGAATGCTGCTTTGCAAAATGCTGTACTATATAAGGTTTATGACACCTCTACTGAGTTTGAAAAATACCGAAGTGATTCGCGCTTTCCTGAACTTAAGGTAGGTCTTCCCTTTTTCTTGATTACCGATGCAAAGGAAAATGTGATTTACAAAACTAATGATTTTACGAAAACAGAAGAAATGCAACTTTTTTTGAATTAATGGATATGAACAGAACTCTAAATCTAACTTTTATTGTCGTTTTGGTTGGGTTGGTAGTTTCGTGCCATAATAAGGAAACTACTACCTTTTACTTGGTCAGACACGCTGAAAAGGTAGAAAGCAATACCATGCAAGACCCAAATGAAGACCCTCCACTAACAAGAGAAGGCGAACAGCGTGCCCAAAGGTTGAAGGATTTGTTGTCAGACAATAACATTTCGGCAATCTATTCTACACAATATCAAAGGAATATAAACACAGTGAAGCCTTTGTCAGAATTAAAGGAAATTGAAATTAGCTACTATGAATGGCATAATTGGCAAAGCATAATGGACGAGTCTTTAAAAAAATATAGTGGTGGTACCATTGTGGTTTGTGGTCACGGCGATAATCTTTTGCCGATGATAACCTATTTGGGAGGAAAGAAACCACAAAATCAATTAGCCAAACACGAATACGACAAAATTTTTCAAGTAAAATATGGGAAAGACTCCATTTTAGTTAAAACATTAACTTATTAACTCACCTTACGCATCTATGAGCTAATGTTTGATAAAAGTAATATCTTTACAT
>CAYZQI010000269.1:0-3703 GCA_964480455.1 uncultured Cytophagaceae bacterium | reverse complement strand
TGAAAAACAAAACTATAACTTTTTTGTACAATTTATTTAAGTTTCTTTACTAAGAACTTGATGAGGAATATTTTAAACTTGCCGAGCGACTAATACAAAAACTTGTACGCAAACGGAATGTCCCTTTCATAACTGGTAAAGCAAAAAACTGGGCGGCGGTAATTGTTCACGCACTTGGAACGATTAATTTTTTATTTGACAAATCTTTTGAGCCTTATATTTCAGTAAACGAAATTACCCATACTACATGACAATTTTGGTTGTCTGACAATTTTTGTGGAAATCTGTAGCAGCAGATTGGAAGTCTGCTGGCATTTATGTTCTAAACAGTATTTAGCTCATCTTATCGCACACCATCGCAAAAATTGTCAAAGAATCAAATTCTTGTCTTGTATCTGAACAAATATAAGGTAGCTTTTTGTTAAAAAGAAGTCCTTCGAAAATATTTACCAACAACATTTTACATGAAAACAACAATGAAATTAAGAAATATTTTACTTCTAATTTTGCTCATTCCTGCACTTGCTTTCCAATGTGAAGAAGATATTGGCACACCTACTCTCATTGATGAACCAATTTTTCTTCTCATAGATGAAGAAAGCATAGACAATGGCAACGAACCCAATGATTTTAGTAATGATGATGTAAATGACCCTTTGGCTAGGGTAGGCTTGCGTACTCAGCTAGACTTTTTCCAAAGAAATGTAGATGTCGAAATTGACCTATACACGGGGCAAGTAGGTGATGAGGGCTGGTTTGCACTCAAAACTATCCCTGATGTCTGGAAAGATGCTGGACCTAATACCATCGGCGCACAAAACTTTTGGGAGGCAGGCTCTGGGCTAGGTTCGGGCAATGGCGGAGGAGATGATGATAAGGAAGTACTGCTTGATGATATTTCAGATGTAACTCCGCTACGCGCCACGGGGCTAGCTATGCTGATTGGCAAAATAGTAGTGGCTGTGGTCTATGACAGTGATATTAGCATCAATTACTCACCACTCAAAGGCAATTTACAAGGTGCAAACCTAGGCACAGTGGCTTTTGAAGTAATAGACGTAGTAGAACGTACCGATGGTTCAAGCTCTTCGCTCCCCAAAGTAAGGGTACGGATTTTAGATGTACGTAATTTTACTGAAGGTTTCTATTTATTTAGTAATGCACCCATACCTTCTTCTTCTTCTGAGCCTTTTGATATTGCACCACCTAGCAATCCTGATGAGGCAGTACTGGTTTTAGCCCCCTAATTTTATTCCCTTTGTATTTGCTGACGAAGTTTGAATACAATAAAAACCGTTGATTACTTTGAAATCAACGGTTTTTTGTGTTCTATTGCAAGCTAAAAATACAACATTAATCAATACTTGAATGGATATTTCGTACATCATCAATGAATTGGGCGAAGACAGAGCGTCTTACCTTAATTCTGTAGCTCCTCCCATCTTCCAGACGGCTATGTTTAGCTCTAAAACCGTAGCTGAAATGCGCGACCTGCTCAAGCACGAAGCCGAACGCCCTTTTTATACCCGAGGCAATAACCCTACTACTGACCTGCTCCGAAAGAAAATTGCTGCCTTAGAGCAAGCCGAAGATGCCCTTATCTTCAGTAGCGGAAGTGCAGGCATTGCGGCTGCAGTGCTGGCACAACTTCAAACAGGCGACCATGTGATTTGTATTCGTAAGCCTTATAGCTGGACCAATAAATTGATGACTGTATTTTTGCCTCGCTTTGGGATTCAGACTACCTTAGTAGAAGGTACTACGGGGCAAAGCTACGAAGACGCGATTCAGCCTAATACCAAATTGCTTTACTTAGAAAGCCCCAATTCTTGGACTTATGAAGTGCAAGACATTGAGGCAATTGTGGCAGTTGCCAAAAAACATAAACTTGTAACGGTAATGGACAACAGCTGGGCAACCCCCTTGTACCAAAACCCAATTGCAATGGGCATAGACATCACTGCGCACTCTGCCACCAAATACATCGCAGGGCATAGTGATGCCATTGCAGGCATCATTTGTGGCTCACAAGCCATGATGCGTAAGATTTTTTCTTCTGAATACATGGCACTTGGAGGGGTGATTTCACCTTTTAATGCTTGGCTGCTTTTGAGAGGTTTACGTACCTTACCTACCCGTATGGAGCGTGTAAGCCAAACCACCGAAAGAGTAGTAGCATTTCTTGCAAAGCACCCACAAGTAGAGAAAATTTACTATCCTTTTTTACCTGATAGCCCTCAGTATGCTTTAGCAACCAAACAAATGAAAAAACCTTCGGGTTTGTTTAGTATTCAAGTGAAGGCTACTGAAATGGAAGAAGTTGAAGTGTTCTGCAACCATCTCAAACGCTTTTTATTGGCTGTTTCGTGGGGTGCTTATGAGTCACTTATCTTTCCTGCTTGTACGCTGTATGCCTCAGAGATTTACAAAAGCCCCGACTTACCTTGGAACATGGTGCGCCTTAGCATAGGACTCGAAGAACCCGAAGTACTCATTCAAGATTTAGCACAAGCTTTTGAAGCGATGAAGTAGCGCGAAGCTCCAGCTTCGGCATTACGTAGAACGAAGCTGGAGCTTCGCGCTACAGGTTAAAAATCTTATACATCAAAGGCAATACTTTTTGTGCGCGTTCGTGGTCTATCTCAAAAGACTGTTGCCTTTGGCCACTACTGAGTTTGCCTTGTTTTGCTTTTTGGGCTATTTTCTGCCTTTCGGGGCTGCTGTAGTTGGCAAAAGTGCGTCTTAGCAGCGGTACTACTTCTGTAAAGTTTTCATCACTCAAGGCAGCTACCCAATCGTTGATAATGTCCCAGATGACATCATCAACCAATAGAATATTGGCAGCATCTTGCAAGAAGCCTTCTAGCCAAGCCACGGCATAGTCGGGTGGATTACCTATGGAAAGTGCTTGACTAAAAGCATTTGCAGTAGCTTCTGGGCTAAGTTCTTGTAAGTCGTAGCGCAGTTTATAGCAAAAGCCTTGTACTTTGGGTGCTGCTGTGCGCATGGTGCTAGTTTTTTTGAGTGCATCTATCCAGTTGAGTGTAAGTTCTTCTTCATCAAGCATCAAAACGGCTTGGTGCATTTGATGAATAGCCTCACTGAGGGTAGAGGCTTGGGCTTCATCTATACCCGTACTGCCTATGGGCAAGCCAGCAGTAACTCTGTAAAAAATAGCATACAGCATTACGCCAATTGTTTCTAAATCAGTATTGCGCACATTTCCGTAGCGGCGCACTTGTGCCAAGGGCGGAAAAGTTTTAATGAGTGTGAGCAGGTCTGAGGTACTTGTAGAAAGCTCGTCGAGGCGTTGAACTACTTTCTTTGTACCTTCTGAGAGTTCGGCAGGGATTACCCTCTGTAAAAGTATTGTGATTTCATCTAGTTGTTGTATTTCTTTTGCAAGGTGTATTAAGTACTGATTGCCTGCATCTTCCAGCGTATTGCCCCAAGAGGCTTTGTCTAAGACTTGTAGCGTCAGCTCGGGCGACCAATTGAGTGTCCATTCTTCTTTGAAAGTACCCTTCCCCCGTGCATACATCAGTCTGCCCCAGTTTATCTCCAGAATAGAAAGCCTGTGCAGAAAAATACTTTTCTGTAAACCTGTTTCTTCTCTTAAATCTAGTGCAAGTGAGATGCTATCAGTGCTTTGTTTGAGCCGAAGTTTTTTGATGGTTTGCTCAAAATCTTTTTGGAGCGGTAC
>CAYZQI010000268.1:0-3761 GCA_964480455.1 uncultured Cytophagaceae bacterium | reverse complement strand
CTTAGTAAAATCAAACTCAAAAGCCATTTGTAAAATATGTTTTAAAGCATTAAGTACCTGCACATATTTAGTTTATATTAAAACCTGACAGGTTTTTTTTACAAAAAGCTGGTAATCAACATATTAAACCTGTCAGGTTTCTATCAAATAATTAATTGCAGGCACTCAAAAGCGTTCAAGTTTGTTTATTTTTTTGCTAGGCTTACTTGCTTGCTGATTACTTTTAAAGATTTCTTTGCAAATGCTATACGCTTAGTAAGTTCTTCTGGTGTATCGGCTAGCAGAGTGATATGCCCCATTTTGCGTCCTGGTTTGGTTTGTTGCTTGCCATACAAGTGAAGGTAAGTATTTTCTTGCATGAGAAGGTGCTCAATTCCTTCATAGTGGGCATTTCCTTGGTGATTGGGTTCGCCTAGCACATTGACCATAGCTGCTGGAGTGCGTGCATCAGGATTACCAAGCGGAAGCCCAAGAATAGCACGCAGATACTGCTCAAACTGTGAGGTGTAGTTTGCCTCAATGGTGTGGTGGCCGCTATTGTGTGGGCGTGGTGCAACTTCATTGACCAAGATTTCTCCTGACTGAGTCAGAAAAAGCTCTACGGCAAGCAGGCCTACTAACTGCCAAGCCTCTACCAATTGTATGGCGAGCCTTGCAATGGTTTGTTGTTGTGTTTCGCTAATTTGTGCAGGAGCAAAAAGATAATCTACAAGATTAAGTACAGGGTCAAAGACCATTTCAACAGCGGGGAAAATCGCTATTTCGCCTCGAGGGTTGCGAGCCACCACCACCGCCAGCTCTTTTTCAATTGCCACAGCTTTTTCTAAAAATGAAGGTGCATCGAAGGCTTTTTCTAAATCTGCCTCTGAGCCAAGTAGTTGCACCCCTTTGCCATCATAGCCCCCCTTGCCCAATTTTTGGAAGGCAGGCAAAAACTCAAGGTGCTCCTTTATCGCATCTTTGTTATCTGTAAGCAGGTAGGCTGCTGTAGGAATTTGTTGTGCAGTATAAAAAGCCTTCTGGCTGCGTTTGTCTTGAATGGTCTCTATTACGTGGGGTTGTGGAAAGACTTGTTTGCCCTCTTGCTCTAGCTTTTTGAGTGCCTCTGTATTTACATTTTCTATCTCAATGGTGATAATGTCCAAGGTCTTGCCGAAGTTATATACTGTGTCAAAATCAGTAAAATTACCTTGTGTAAAAAACGGAGTCAGTCCTGTACAAGGGGCTTGTGGGTCGGGGTCGAGCACATGAATATTCAAATCCCAATTGGCAGCCTCTTGCAAAAGCATACGTCCCAACTGTCCTCCCCCTAAAATTCCTATTTTTTTGTCCATATTTTAATATTTTCAAGTAAAAAACTTAATGCGAATTAATAAAATCAAATGATAAGTCCAAAATTTATACTTTCACCAACAACTCATAACGTCTTTTTAAACAACAGAAAACACAATTCAATTTTTTACCTCTCTGTACATGTCAATCAACTGACAAATCTATTGAATTAAAAGGTGTTTTTTGGCAAAAAAACTGATTTAGTTTGTTATCAATCGTGTGTTCATTTTATTATTGAGTTTAATGTTGCAAATATGCCTTCTAGTGCCCTTAAAAATTATTCTTCTGACCAAGCTGAAAGCACGAAAATCTCCCTAGAAGAGGCGTGGGAGGTAGAATTATTGCGCCTCAGAAAGGTCTATACTGAGCGGGGGGCATTGCTGGCGGTAATGCTTTTTCCTGTTATTATGCTGGCAGATTACCTCTACAAGATGTCAGAAAATGGTTATTTAGAGTGGTTTGTAGTACGATTATCGCCTTCTTTGGTGATTTTGACTGTTTTTTTATTGCTACGCAATACCAATACAAAGTGGAAGTACGATATTTTACTTTTTGTTGCGGTTGGGAGTTTGTTTACCTCAGTAGCCTATAAGATAAGCCCCCAACAGATGTGGACTTCTTTCTTGTCTGCCAATATTATCTTGGTGATTGCGATGAGTGCTTTGATAGTGGCAAGGGGCTTTTTGGTGTATTTGCTATTTGCGTATTTGTTTCTTATTAATCTTTTTCTGAATCTTTACCAACATCAAGACGAAACCTTCGTGCAGTTTATGTCCAATTATGGTGTATCGCTCTTGGGCTTAGGAGCTATTTTTATCTTCGTGGCTGAGGCAAGATACAATATTTTGAAGCGAAACTTTAGCAATGCTTTTGCGCTACAAAGTTATTTAGAAATACTTGAGGAGCAGAAGTGTGAAATAGAACGCAAGAACGAAGACATTACCGCAAGCATTAGCTATGCACAGCGTATTCAAGCCAACATACTGCCCCAAGAAGAAGAAATTAATGCTAGTTTTGAAGACTATTTTATCCTCTTTAAGCCCAGAGATATTATATCGGGTGATTTTTACTGGTTTGCTACTTTACAGCCATCAAAGCATACTTTTGAAAAGGTTTCTTCTCTTGAGGGGTTAGGGCAAGCACTTGCACCGCCTGAACACGAAAAAATTATTTGGATTGTGGCAGATTGTACGGGGCATGGTGTGCCAGGTGCTTTGATGAGTATGCTCGGGCATGAATTGCTTAATGAAATTGTATTTCACGAACACATCACCGCGCCCGACCAAATCTTAAAACATCTCCACGAAGGAATTTATAAAACACTCAAACAAAAAGACAACCAAAGCCAAGATGGTATGGACATCAGCATCTTGGTAATTGACAAAGAAGCACAAGAAATCCAGTTTGCAGCCGCCAGACATACCCTCGTCTATACCAAAAATGGCGAATACTGCGAAATCAAAGGGGATAAATACGCTATTGGTGGAGATTTAAGAACAAAAGAAAAGCATTTTACTTGCCATACGCTCCCCCTTGAAAAAGGTACTGAATATGTATTTTATATGTTCTCAGACGGCTACCAAGACCAATTTGGAGGAAAACAAAATAAAAAATTCATGTCAAAGCATTTTAAACAGCTCTTACACAAGATTCATCAACAGCCTTTGCCGCAACAAAGAGCATACCTCAATGAAACATTAGAAGATTGGAAAGCCGCCGCCCAGCAAAGCCAAACTGATGATATACTTGTAATAGGTGTCAAAGTAAATAGTTTAGAAAGTGATTGAGAAACACTCAGGTAGCATTGAAATGGCTCACCTTACTTTCAGTACACTATACCTTTAGACGCTCAATCCAAGCCACTCTCTCCCAAAGTTTCTGCTCGTTGGTACGTATTTGTGTATGAATATAGGTTTGTAAAGTGGCTTTCAAGTTATGAAGCTCATCATCATTTAACACTTGCCCTTGTGCATACAGCACATCTAAAAACAATGCTTCTAAATTTCTGACTGTATCTTTGAAAACGTTTTCAAAAATATATTGCACTTGATTTTCTCTTTCTGGGAACTCAGCCAAGAAATGCGCATAAAAGTAAAGATTCATTTCTTGACTCATAAGGTCTTGAATACCTTTTTGATGACTTTGCAGTATTTCTTGCAGTTGTTCTATAGGTTTTGACATAAATGTATGTTTTTTTTAATGTTGAATAACAACATTTTGATAAGCATGGTAAAATTATGCTTTTTGATAAAAAATATTTTACACGTTAGGTTAAGTGATTTTAATCAATAACACCGACGCTATCTCAAAATATGATATTGTTTATAAAGTTCCTAAAAATATTACAAATTAAAAGAATAGCACAAATTTATAAAAACCTTACATCTCATAAAATCTCTCTAAAACGTGCACTTATTTCTCTTTTGCGT
>CAYZQI010000267.1:0-3793 GCA_964480455.1 uncultured Cytophagaceae bacterium | reverse complement strand
TACAAATCTAGCTGTTTAAACGATTATTTATGAGGCTTGCCCTCATTGGGGGAATCCCGACTAGCGGAGGGTTTTGAAAACCCTTAGGGTGTTGAGGAACTTATTCACTACCCAAAAAATCTAAAATCACCTCTTCTTCTCTAATATTTTGGTATTTTGTAGAGTTTACTTTTTTAAGTTTGCAATTCTTTGGCTCTATAGCTAGGGGATTGCAAACCGACCAAAGTGGATTCAGCTAAGTCAATCCCGACCAATACATCAACCCAATAAGGTAACATCAAGGGCATGAGCAATTTTAAAATTAGCAAAAGCACGTTTGAGAGCATAAGTAAATAAATTCAAGTGAGCACCCATCTCCTCAGCCATCACTTTTCCTTCAAAAGTAAGACGCCAATACTTCACACTGACATAAAGAGATTCACGATAGTTTCCCAAATCATAACTATCTCTTTCGGTATAAATAGGGTCAGCATCATCTTGACTCAGGTATTCCGCCCATTGGTTTGGAGAAATTAATCTCAGGTGATTCAATAAGCTCGTGGAACGATCGGTCTGTGGATTAGAATAATAAACTGCATAATAAGCCTCTAAGAAAGGAAGAAGTTCTTGCTCTATTAGTGATGACTTTAACCGAAATGTAAAACTTTCTTCGTTATTTTCAAGCTCATAAATATCTGGCTGAAAATCAATCTCTGACTTCAAAAAATTGATTAGTCCTTCGTTATCAAGCCCGTTGTTTTGAATAGCTTTACGAGAAATGTTAACTTCAAACCATAAATTAGTAGATAAATATGTTCCCATTTTTTATTTGTTTTGTTTTAGATTTTAAAAATTTATTCCTCTTCCAAAAAATCTTCGTTTTGCTTTTCTTGCTCCTCTTTGTAAAATTTGAAATAACTGAAGGCACAATCTTCATCAACTTTATAAACATATTGCAAAAATTTCAAAAACTCTTTCTCGCCTACCCCAAACATAGTCAAGTCCAAAAAAGTATCTAAAAGATGTTCAATTCTTTTCAGGTCTTTAGATTGCTTCAACAAAATACTTCTTACTTCTTGCATAGCCAACTCAAGCATTTGCTGATGTAAGCCATTGAGGGACTCGGCTAATGGTCTGATTTGGGCAAGTAGCTTCTCGATGGCTTCTGTATTTTGAGATTTATTTTCTTGCATATTTCTTAGTTGGTTTATGCTCAATTGAGTTACATATCAAAAGGATTGATAGTGCTAAGAGTGGTAATTTGTTTGAAATCATCAGTATTACGAGTAATCAGGTCTAAGCCATTTACCAAGCAAGCGGCTGCAATAATGGCATCAGGCAATTTGATGGTATATTGCCTTTTGAGTTTTATGCTTTGTTGTACAATGGCTTGGTTTAAGTCAATCAAAGTTGCGTTGTCAATAAATTGTTCAGCTTGATGATAAGATACTGATGTATGATTTTTCCAGCCCAACAGTTCTATTTTTGAAATTACTGAGATATTAAAATCATCATCCATGATACTATCTATAAAACCATGAGAGGTTTCTGGAAGTGCATCATTCAAAAAGTATATCAGAATATTGGTGTCTATCAAATATCTCTTTCCCATTCGTTTCGTATATCTTTTATTTCCTGCGTCCAGTCAATTTGCATATCTTTCCAAAGCCCTCTAAATTCAGATGGCTTCATTTCTTTGTTGGCAGAAAGGTCTTGAGTTTTTTCAGGGTCTATAAAAACAACTACTACCTCTACTTTATCTTTGAATATGGCGGGCTCTTCCAGCTCAAATACTCCATTCTGATAAGTACCCTTTATTGTTTTAGTTTTCATACATTTGATAGGTTTAAATTTTATATAATAGATGTACTCAAATAATTACGTTTTGTTTATATTTAGCAAACTCCAGACTTGCCAAAATATCTTCTCGCTCAAGCTCGGAGTGGTCTGCTAGTATCTCCTCCTGAGTCAATCTACTGCCCAAAAGGTTTAAAATCACCTCCACAGGAAATCTCATGCCCCTAATACAAGGCTTTCCATGGCAAATTTCGGGGTCTTGGGTGATGCGGGTTTGGTATTTCATGAGGCTTGCTTTTTTAAGTTTGCAACTGCAATTCTTTGGCTCTGTAGCTAGGGGGGGATTGCAAATGCTGGCTATTGGGAGTAGATTATAAATCTTTGGCTCTGTAGTCAGGGATTGCAAATACTATACAGCTAGATTTAGTTCATTGATTTTCAGACTATTACAAATCTAGCTGTTTTAACGATTATTTATGAGGCTTGCCCTCATTGAGGGAATCCCGACTAGCGGGTTTTAAGGTTCTCAATTAATAAAAAATGTTTTTCTAATTGTTCTGGGCTTGGTAAAAGTGCTTGCCACTCTTTTGGGAGTTCTTTCCCGACAGAATAAGTAGCTATACCAATAGGCTTTGAACTATCTTTGAGGGCATATTCTACGATGGTTTTGTTTTTAGATTTGCAAATAATAATGCCAATAGAAGGATTTTCGTCTGCTTCTCGAACCTTGTCGTTCAAAAGATTCAAATAGAATTGCATTTTGCCTGCCATCTCGGGTGTGAACTCTCCAATTTTTAGCTCAATTGCCACTAAACAACGAAGCTTTCTATGGAACAACAACAAATCTATGAAATACTCTTTATCCTCTATTTCTATGCGGTATTGGTTGGCAATAAAACTAAAATATCCTCCCATTTCTGTCAGGAACTTACGAATATTATGCACAATTTTTTGTTCTAATTCAAATTCTGAATGTTGGTCGGCAAGCTCCAAAAAATCAAATTGATAATCGTCTTTGAGGGCTAAAATGGCTTGATTTTTATATTTTTCGGGCAGTGTAGTGTCAAAATTATGCTGATTATTCAGATATTTTTCGTAAGACTCATTTTCAATCTGATGAATGAGCACCTCTTTTGTCCACCCAAATTTTTTGGTCATAAGCATATAAAACTCACGTTGCTGCTCGGTTTTGCATTTTTCCAGAATCACCACATTATGTGTCCAGCCTATTTCTCGCGCTAATGGCGCGAGTTTTTCATTCTCAGCGTAGGTATGATAAAAGTTTCTCATACGCCACAGGTTGGATTTTGAAAACCCCTTGATACCCACAAACTCCACTTGCAAGTCTTTAGCGATTTGCTCAACTACCGATTTTCCCCAGCCTTTTTCGCTTTGTTTCTGCACTATCATTTTGCCCAAATCCCAGTTAAGAGCTATATGTTCTTTATTCACCTTTTTCATTGCCTCGTATTGTGCTTCTCGAATACGTGCTTTGATTTCTGTTATAAAATATTGATAATCAGTATCTTGTATTTTCCTCATTTTGGATTTACTTTAAGGGTAATTTTGTTTGGGGTTTCATTCTTACATTTTTTTTATTTTAAATGACAGCACCAGAGTTTGAAGAAAATTAAACATTCTCTGCATCTCTTTTAAGCGTTTCTATATCTACATCATTGAACATACTCACTCCATATTCTCCGAGCATGGTCAGAAATGTAATCCGAGGGATTTCCAAGGCTTTTGCAGCTTTCCCCGAAGATATTTTTATTCATCATCGTTTGCTAAAAAACTGCAACCAATGGTTACAGTTTTCGATTTTTGCTTAGATAGTTTCTTTGGCTACTTACTCCTCTATCCATTCTTTATACAACAAAATATACTCTCCAGCCATTACTTTATCTACTTCAAGCCATAAATACCGCATAAAAGCACGAAAATCTTCCAATCCTTCCCCAAACAGGTAGTGTAACAATAGTGGGTCTAAGAAAATTATGAAAAGTGACAAAGAGGGTGT
>CAYZQI010000266.1:0-3800 GCA_964480455.1 uncultured Cytophagaceae bacterium | reverse complement strand
GGAAAGAAGAAATCATCACTCACGAAGGCAAAGAGATTTTTGCGGTTTGGGTGTAGTTTTTAATCTGCAAGAACTTATTTTGTTTAGCTATTCTAGCGAATACTCAAAATTATACAAAAGTATTCAGTCTAAAAGTTTAAGATTACAGTCTAAAAATCTTCTATCAAAATTTGCTTTTACTAAAAAATTAGAACTTGAACTTTGCCGAAAGTAGTAAAAACCTCCTCAACAAAGGATATGAAGTAGCTGAAAAAGAGGTGGCATCTAAGGCACTAATGGTTACACCCACTTTGTTGAGCAAATTATTCATATCTAATTCTAATTCAAATACTTGATTTTTGCTGTTATACTTAATTTTAGAGCTTAAGATGGTATTTAATCCCCCTGCGTTCTGCCCGAAATCTATTGCTTGAAAACTAGCTTCAATTCGTAATGCATTAATAGGTTTATAGCTGATTTTAGAAAAATATTTCTGGTATTTAAAATCTGTGGTTCTTTCGTTCCAATCATTTGAATAACTGTGGTACTCAACCCCTAAGCTAAGGTTTATATCCATTCCCAGATAAGAACCAGATTTGACGCTTACTATATTCTGACGAGATAAATTATCATCAAAAATGTTCTCAATTACTTGTGGGGTACGAACCGTACCTTGTTCATAAGATAGCTTAAAAGACGTTCTTATATATGGGAAATACTTATCTAGTGAGGATTTGAGAAATAAAAATTCACTACTCCTTCCTTGTACCTTGGTATTTCTGATAATATCATCTTCAAAGGAAAGATTATTTACTAAAACTTCTTCAGAGTTTTGGTAAACTAATTCTATATTGGCTGTTAGATTCTTTTTCTGAAAATCTGACATTTCTAATGAAAGTACAACCAAATCATTCTTGGTAGGAGTATCAAAACGACTTACATAATTTGTAAGTGAGCGAAAAGAGTTAAAAAGGAGCTGTGTAAACAAGTTATTAATTTTGAGCAAAGCAAGTTCTCTGTCATAGACAATTCTTGTGTTTACTTTGATAGATTTGAGCATTCTGCTTTCGATCAAGATGCTCGCGGTAGGTTCCCATAAAAGCTTATGAGTATTCAAATTATTCAGACCAATCCAAGCGTTTCGCAACCTAGTTCCTAATAAGATACTAACATTTTTCCAAGTTTTGTTAATTTTTATTTCTGAAATAAAGTTTGTAATCCCATAATCATCTATCAGTTCTGTGGGTATTTCAGATGGATTTAGCAAATTTGAGCTAGAAAGTAATCGAGATTGTGTATTAGTGATACCTAGCACTCCTTCAACATATAAATTATTCCCAATTACCCCATTTATTTCTTCAAAAAAGCCTATATTAGTGTATTTTTGATGGATGGATTGACTTAGTGAGTCATTGGCATTCTCAATATTATCTTTGAATTGTAAAAGTTCCTTTCTTGTATCAATGCCAAATTGCAGGTCTGTGGTAGAAGCCCAAGAAGAATTAATTTTTTTTGTATAAGAGAAATTACCAGTTGATTGTACGCCTTTATCTGACGAGTTCTCGGCAATATTACTAAAATTGGTTTGATTAGTAGTATTGGTGTTGAGATGATTGGCTTTAAACTGTATTCTTGATGAAAAATCAGAGGTTTCAGATAATTCATAATCAAACTTTAAATCTTGGAAGATTTGAAAGGGTTTTTGGTTTTGTATGCGTTGTTGAGAGAGAGAAAAACCAACTTGATTGGGTAAGAAATAAAATAAAGAATCTATAAAATTGAAATCACGATTATTATTGTAAAGTGTAGTTACTGAGCGCAATGATGATTTTGAAGTAGGCTTGGTTACAAAAGAATTGGATACAAAATATCCTTGATGAAAAATAAAATTTTCTTGATTGAGCAAAGAAAAAGGTTCAAGAGGTACCTCTTGAACCTTGTCACTCAGCAAAAAGCCCCTATACTGTAGTTGGCTGCTTGTGTAAGTATCTAAATCAGATACTTCTAAATCACGCCCTGTATTGTTGCTTTCTATCACTGCAAACAACTTTATTTTTTTTTGGTAAGAAAGTAACTCTGCACCCGCAGTATATTTTTTGGTTGTGCCTGCACCAAGTGTAAAATCTCCAAAAAGAGGGGCTTTTGCATCTTCTTTGAGTTTAAGGTTTATGGCAATATCATCTGATTTTTTGATGCCTTTTAACAGTCGTTTATCCGAAAATTTTTTGAGTACTTCTACCTCCTCTAACCAATCTGCTGAAAGGTTTTTGCTAAGTACTTTATAATTGTTATCAGTAAGGTCATCACCATCTAGCAGAATTTTTTTAATTTCTTTACCTTGATATTTTATCTTACCTGTACCTTTATCTACTGTGAATCCTGGCAGCTTTGCCAATACATCTTCCACATTTATCTCAGAACCATCTATAAACTTCTCCACAGAATAATTTACGGTATCATTTTGTTCTTTGATAGGTCTTTTATCAGTTACAGTTATTTCAGAAAGTACACTACTACTAGCCAAAGAAAGTATAACATCTTGCTTTTTTACATTGGCTTTTTGTTTTACTGAATAAGGCACGTAACCTAATCTAGTAACATTCAATGTAATACTATCTTGACTTGTGCTAAATTTAAGCATATACTTACCCAATTCATCTGTAAAAGTATAAGCAATCACTTTCTTGTCAAAAGTTGAAACAGTCAGTTGGGCTGCCTCAATAGGCTGGCCGACTGTATCATAGACTACACCACTTAGTGTACAGTCTATGTTGTTTCTATCTTGCGAATGAACTGGGTAGGCAGCAAGCCACACAAGAAGTACAGTGGAGAAAATAATACAAAATTTCACTTTTCAAAATTTAGCTCTGTGCCAATTCTTACCTTACTCATATCATTATCATCAATTTCAAGGTCGGGAAATTCAGCTTGTACTTGGGCAATGGCTGCTTTGTTTTTTTTGTATTCTTTCTTATATTCCATATCTAGGCAGTCATAAAACTCTTTTCTTGTGAGCGATGTACCTATCAATTGAGATACTATTTTATTTCCCGAATCCTTTATTTCCAATGATTTGAGCAAAATAGAAACCTCTCCTTTCTTATCTGATACTTCAACAATCAACCCTGGTAGTCCACAAAACTTCCAAGGACCTGCATTAATAGGGATTTCAGTGGCATACCATGCTTCATACTCTCGCCCTCTAAAGTTAGTAAAAGCATTTTTACACTTTACTCCTTGAATTTCTTTCTCTCCTGAGCCTAATTTCCACTCAAACTTAGTAGAATCTTGAAAAACAATGGGTTTACCTAGTTCACAAAAAGACCTTACTGTAAAAGTCCTTTCTTGATATTTACGATATACAAGATGACCAATGGAATCAGTGTAGATAACTTGATGTTTAAACAACTGTCTTTCTTCACGAAACCATCTCTTCTCCTTATTTTTTTTGTGGGTAAACACTGATTCTTTTGCATCAAATTCTAACAATCCATCAAAATAGAATTTATCCTCATATAATTTGATATCATAAAGGACTTCACCCGAAAAAGTCTGGGCTTCTGTTTTCCAAATAGTTAATAGACTAAATAGCGGCAACAAATAAATAATCTTCATAAAAATTTGTGAGTTTGATAAAAATAAGAACTTTTAGGGATATAGATGTATCCCTAAAAGTTAAACTACTGTCCATTGTTACTTGTTTTTGATTTCTAGGTATCTCTCATAAGCATCTAATACCTCATCGCAATTTCCTTTTGCCTTGAAACCACCTTCCACAATTTTGCATTTCGTGTTTGGGTCTGACTCATCTTCAATACTTA
>CAYZQI010000265.1:0-3828 GCA_964480455.1 uncultured Cytophagaceae bacterium | reverse complement strand
AAAAATTGTACTTTTGAACTATGAAGCAAAGATATGAGCGCAGTGTTGCTTGTGCTAGTCTGTTCCAAAAGTGTCCGCTTCCTCCGTAGGCGAAGGACTTTGAATTACTAAAATACCGAAAAAAACAAAACCTCCCTCCATTCACATCTTAGCCAAACTCAGCAACACACAAAATCCCACACCTGAGGTGAGAAGCGAATGTTTCTTGAAAAACCAAGTCCAAGCATGAGCGAAGCGGTGCTTGGACTTGGTGGCTGATATACAGATGCCTACGACATGACAAAAAGAGCAATATACTTTGTCATGCCCTAGGCACCTGCTTTACTGCGTAGCCTTCAGCACCAATTTGATTCAAAGAAAAAATGTTGTTATAAAAAATTTTTCTACAAAAACACACTTTTTTCTTGCATCTTTCTTACCTCATTGCTATTTTAGCGTAACAAATATTCTTCATTCCATCATTTCATTGTAATTTATTGATACTGAGTGCCTGATGATGATGCGCGAAATTGACAAATAAGCCAATAACACATCAAGAAATGCCCATTAGGCAAAATACACAAACAAATAACCCTATATTTTACTCCAAAACGTATGAAACAAACCCTATTACTTCTCTTAGCTTGCCTACTGCTAGGCATTGGCGTACAGGCACAGCAAATACCCCAAAACCCCAACCTCACCGACTCAGAGGGCAAAAGGCAGGGGAAATGGACAATTCTTTATGATGCCAACTGGACCATCATCACTGATGCTGCCAAAGCGGAGTTTTATCGCCTCATAGAATACAAAGACGACAAGCCCACAGGCACCGTAACCGACCACTACCGCAACGGCACCGTACAGATGGAAGCCACCCTCCTCGCCGACAGACCCGAGGACATTATGGACGGCACAGTTATCTTCTATGATGCCCAAGGCAAAAAAGAGAAAGAAGCCCTCTATAAAAACGGACAATTAGTAAGCGAAGAATCCTTCCCTGACCCTGAAAGCTGGAAGGCACTCAATCAAACGGGAACACAGGCTTACTATGCAGGAGATTACGAAAAAGCAATAGAAATCTTTGAGAAAGCCAAAGTCCAAGCAGAAAAAGAATTTGGCACAAGCCATGAGAAATATGCAGAAACTTGTAATGGTTTGGCGAACTCGTACTTGATTCAGGGTAATTACACCCAAGCTGAGTTACTCTTTGTGGAATCAAAAGAAATCTTTGCAAAAGTCTTAGGTAAGGAACATCCGAATTATGCCACTGCTTGCCTTAATTTAGCAACATTATACAACAACCAAAGTAAGCAAGCCCAAGCCGAAACGTTGTATATAGAAGCAAAGGAAATCTTTTTAAAAGTCTTGGGCAAGAAAGATACTGGCTACGCTGGTTCTTGTAATGGGTTGGCAGGACTATACGATAATCAAGGCAGATATGCTCAGGCTGAACCACTATACATAGAAGCAAAGCAAATATGGGAAGAAGTTTTGGGTAAGGAAAATCCCTATTATGCTACTTCCATCACTAATTTGGCGTACTTATACAGTAATCAAGGCAGGTATACCCAAGCTGAATTACTTCATATAGAAGCAAAGCAAATATGGGAAAAAGTTTTGGGTAAGGAACACCCTTATTACGCCACTTCCATCACTAATTTTGCAACATTATACTCAAATCAAGGTAAGTATACTCAAGCCGAAACGCTATACATAGAGGCAAAGGAAATTTTTGCAAGAGTTTTAGGTAGGGAACACCCTTCTTACGCCACTTCTTGTAGCAATTTAGCAGTATTATACCAAAACCAAGGTAATTACAATCAAGCGGAACTACTTTACCTAGAAGCAAAGGAAGTCCAAGGAAAAATCTTGGGTGAGGAACATCCCGAGTATGCCCGTTCCTGTAATAATTTGGCTGTATTATACACAAAGCAAGGTAAGTACGCTAAAGCCGAGCCGCTCTACCAAAAGGCAAGTGAGATTTATAAAATAGTCTTAGGCGAAAATCACCCTGATTATGCCACTTCTTTAAATAATTTTGCAGCATTGTACGCTGATAAAGGCGATTACAACTCTGCCGAACCGCTCTACAAAGAAGCAAGCCAAATTCTGATAGCACAAACCGAAACCAATTTCTCCAATCTGTCGGAAAAAGAAAAAGGGCTGTTTTTAGCAACTTTCAAAGATTATTTTGAGATTTATCATTCCTTTGCCCTCAAAGCCCAAAAGCCTGAGCTGGCAGGCTGGTTGTATGACAATACCTTGGCAGTCAAGGGTTTGCTCTTTCAATCTAGCCAGAAGATAAGAGAACGAGTCATGGCAAGCAATGACGAAGCACTCAAAAGCCTCTTCAAAGACTGGCAAAGTCAAAGAGAATACCTCTCTGCTATTTATCAGCTTTCTACTACTGAAAAGGAACGCCGACAAATCAACCAAGCCCAAGAAGAAGCCAAAGCCAATGCACTAGAAAAACAACTCTCTGCCCAGTCTGAGTTTTTTGCCACGGCACTAGATAATCAGCAGGTTACTTGGCAGGAAGTACAACAGCAACTCAAAAAAGAGGAAGCCGTCATAGAAATCAACCGTATTCGCTATTATGATAACAAAGCATTCACAGACTCTGTGCTTTATGTAGCCCTCATCTTAAAGCCTGAAAGCAAGCAGCCTGAGATGCTGGTGCTAGAAAATGGCAATGAGCTAGAAGGAAAATACACTCGCTATTACAAAAACATGACCCTCAGCAAGCAAGAAGACCAGTACAGCTATGCACAGTTTTGGGAGAAAATCGCTCAAAAATTAGCAGGTATCCAAAAGGTCTATCTTGCTACTGATGGAGCCTATCATCAAATCAATTTGCAGACCCTCAAAAACCCCAGCACGGGAAAGTACTTGTATGAGGAGCTCGACCTTCACATCATAGGCTCAAGCAAAGACTTGGTACGCAAAAAAGCCAGTGCATCTGCTATCCAGCAAGTAGCCTTGGTTGGCTATCCTGCTTTCAATGAAAGCATCAAAGAAACAGAAAAAATAGCCTCCGAACAGGCAAACCTCGCACTGACCCGAGGCGATAGCTCGATGCGTTTCTTCAATGGAGAGGATATTTCTATGCTGCCTGGCACCAAGGTAGAAATAGAAATCCTTGAAAAAACCCTCAAAAAAGCCAAAATCACTTCTACCTCTTACCTAGGCATGCAAGCAAGCGAAAAAACAGTCAAGGCACTTGATTCGCCAAGTATTCTGCACATTGCCACGCACGGCTTCTTCTTGCCCAATGCCGACCTCGGCGATGTGGGAGAAGACAAACTACTGGGTTTGGATAAAAACAAGGTATTTGAGAACCCACTCTTGCGCTCAGGTTTGCTCTTTGCCTCTGCCAAAAATGCCCTCAGCGAGGGAGGAGAAGGCGTACTCACCGCCTATGAAGCCATGAACCTTAACCTAGACAATACCTCGCTGGTAGTACTCTCTGCCTGCGAAACGGGCTTGGGCGAGTTGAGCAATGGCGAAGGCGTTTATGGCTTGCAGCGCAGTTTTCAGCAGGCAGGGGCTAGGTCGGTCATTATGAGCCTCTGGAAAGTAGATGATGCCGTAACACAAAAATTGATGACTACTTTCTATGAAAATTGGCTTATCAAAAAACAAAGCAAAAGAGCGGCTTTCAAAAATGCTCAAGCCACCATTCAGGCTGAATACAAATATCCTTATTATTGGGGTGCTTTTGTGATGGTTGGGGAGTAGAAAAAGGGCATACAAAAGGGCATGCCCTTTTGCTGCAGAAATCAAATTTGGGGTTGTGTAAAAAGTATTTTGAGCAAAATTTTGTATGGTTTTCAGTGTTTCATTGCC
>CAYZQI010000264.1:0-3838 GCA_964480455.1 uncultured Cytophagaceae bacterium | reverse complement strand
TGGGGTGTAATGAACAAGTTTTTTTCAGCATACACACTTCAGTCAGCAACTACCCGAGTAGCTAACCAAATCAAGTAGTTCATTATCAGCAGTTTATACACATAAAGTGTTTACTTTCTTTTGAACAACCCACTCAAAGCAACTTCCATACTGCTATGTATTCCTTTATTTTTCTGAGTATGGCAATAATCCTATAAATATCTTCATCAGACGCATTGAAGGCATTGCTTACAGCATATTTTTTACCTTCTAAGACCATAAAAAACCAGCTGCGCCCTACTACATAGCAGCCATACATCAGAAATTTGTACTCATTATTGACCTGTGCAGCCAGTAGTTCTGCTAGCAGTTGTCCTTTGGGGTCTGAGTCTCCTTTGCGTTCTTGCTTGTATTCGTGAATAAAAAAATAAGGCTGAATAGGCTTTTGCCTTCCCTTGGCAAGCATAAAATCTACTCTTCCGTAAAGTTCTATCTCATCTAAAACTGCATTTAATGGCCGCTGTGAGAAAACATTATAATCATCAGAAGTATAATCCGCAATGTACAAAATCTGTGAAATGCCTTGCATTTTCAGTTCATCTTCATTCCAAAAATCAACAAATCTCAAGATTTTGTCTCTTAATTTGTCAATCATGGGCTTGGTAGATTCATCAAATTTAGTAGTGCTACTTAGCCAATCAGATAGTAATTTTGTATCTCTTACTTGCTCTAAACCAAAGGCGATTTCTAAATCCTGTGTTTCCCAGTTTTCAAAATCTATCTGTTTCATGATGATGCCTGATTTATACGAAATGTTTTACTACTTCAAATTTACAGAGAAATACCTAAAAATAGCTAATTTTGTATTCTCAAATCTAATACAAGGAAATAAGCACAGATAAATATGGAAATCTCCACTAAATACGACCCCAAAGACATTGAAAGCAAATGGTATGACTATTGGCTTGAGCATAAATTTTTTGCCTCCAAAAAAGATGAAAGCAAAGAACCCTTTACCATCGTAATCCCTCCGCCTAACGTTACAGGTGTGCTGCACATGGGGCATATGCTCAACAATACCATTCAGGATATTCTTATCCGCAAGGCACGCATGGAAGGCAAAAATGCCTGCTGGGTGCCTGGAACTGACCACGCCTCCATCGCTACCGAAGCCAAAGTAGTGAAAATGCTCCGTGAAAAAGGCATCAAAAAATCAGACATCGGCAGAGAAGAATTCTTAAAGCATGCTTGGGAATGGAAAGAAAAATATGGCGGCATTATCCTCAGCCAACTCCAAAAACTCGGGGCTTCTTGCGATTGGGACAGGACAGCCTTTACCATGGACGAGCCTCGCTCAGAAGCAGTCATTGATACTTTCATCAAACTCTATGAGAAAGGGCTGATTTACAGAGGCCTGCGTATGGTAAACTGGGACCCCGAAGCCAAAACTGTACTTTCAAGCGAAGAGGTTATCTATAAAGACGTACAGTCTAAACTGTATTTTGTGAAATACGAAGTAATCGACTCTTCCCCAGTTCTCCCTTCAGGGGCGGAGGATTCTGCTCCCTCCCCTGAGGGGAGGGTTGGGGTGGGGTTTCTGACCATCGCCACTACCCGCCCCGAAACCATCTTGGGTGATACTGCCATCTGTATCAATCCTAAAGATGAGCGATACAAGCACCTGCACGGCAAAAAAGCCATTGTGCCGATGGCAAACCGTGAAATTCCGATTATTTTAGATGAATACGTGGACATGGAATTTGGTACGGGTTGCCTTAAGGTTACGCCTGCCCATGATGAAAATGACTACAATCTGGGCAAAAAACACAACTTAGCAGTTATTGATATTTTGAATGATGACGGTACTTTGAGCGAAGCTGCAGGCTTTTTCGTAGGGGAAGACCGCTTTGCAGTACGCAAGAAAATCGCCAAAGAACTCGAAGAACTAGGACACATTGTAAAAATAGAAGAATATAAAAATCAAGTAGGCACTTCTGAGCGTACAGGGGCAGTCATTGAGCCCAAACTCTCAGAGCAATGGTTTTTGAAAATGAAAGAACTTTGCGAACCTGCACTCAAGAATGTGTTGAATGATGAGATTCAGTTTCACCCGCCAAGCTTCAAAAATATGTACAAGGCGTGGATAGAAAATATCCAAGATTGGAATATCTCACGGCAACTTTGGTGGGGGCATCGCATTCCCGCCTATTACCTGCCCAATGGCGAAATCATTGTGGCAAAATCAAAGCAAGAAGCCCTCAAAAAAGCCAATCACGGACTGACAGATATTTCAGGCTGGGAATTGGCTGCCGACAGAGGCAACATTTCTCATGATGAAATCCCAAAACTCTACACCGAAGCCGATTTGCGACAAGATGAAGACGTGCTAGACACCTGGGCAAGTTCGTGGCTTTGGCCTATTTCAGTGTTTGAAAAAGAAGAATTAGAGTATTATTACCCTACTTCGGTCTTGGTGACGGGTTTTGATATTATTTTCTTTTGGGTAATGCGTATGATTATCGCTGGCTACGAACTCAAAGACGAAAAACCCTTCAAGCACGTCTATTTCACGGGAATGGTGCGTGATAAACTGCGCCGCAAAATGTCTAAATCTTTAGGAAATTCGCCTGATGTATTCAAGCTCATGGACAAATACAGCACAGACGGCATGCGCTATGGCATCTTGGCAAGTTCGGCAGCGGGCAACGACATTATCTTTGATACTGAAGTACCCAAATCGCAAAAACCCGAAGACATTGAAGCCTTTGACCTCACCGAACCTGACTCAAAACTCTGCGAAACAGGGCGCAATTTTGCCAATAAAATCTGGAATGCCTTCAGATTGGTGAAGTCTTGGGAAATAGATGAAAAATTAGAAAATAAAAACCAAACTGCCATCACTTGGTTCAGGGCAACGCTCAACCAAAATTTGATTGACCTTGAAAGTAAATTTGAGCAATTCCGCCTTTCTGAGGCAATTACGAACATCTATAAGCTCATTTGGGACGAGTTCTGCGGCCGCTACTTAGAGATGATTAAGCCCGACTATGACCAAGCCGCCCAAAAATCATTGCCCATAGACAGTGCCACAATAGAGGCAACCTTAGGCTTTTTTGACAAATTAATGCGCCTTTTGCACCCCTTTATGCCTTTTATCACAGAAGAAGTTTGGCAAAATCTGGCAGAAAGAAAAACAGGCGAAAGTATTTGTGTGAGTGACTACCCAATAGCTCAAACATTTGATGTGGAACTGCTCAAAGAAGCCGAAGGTGTTTTTGAGGTCATTCAGCAAATCAATACTATCCGCAATGAAAAACAACTCAAGAAAAGCCTAAAGCTAGACCTGTATTTCAATGCCGAAAATAAAACGCTTTACACAGAAAAATTTGCCCTAATGATACAAAAACTGGCAAAAGTAGGCAAAATAGAGGCTACCGAAAGCAAACCCGAAGGCGCAGTTTCTTTCATAGTAAAAAATGCAGAGTTTTATATCCCTTTGGAGCTTGAGATAGACAACGAAGCCGAAAAAGCCAAAATCTTAAAAGACATCGAGTACCAAGAAGGCTTCAAAAATTCGGTATTGAAAAAACTCAGCAATGAGAAGTTTGTCGCCAATGCCAAGCCCGAAGTAGTAGCCGCCGAGCGTCAGAAACTAGCCGATGCCGAAGCCAAAATCAAGGCTTTGCAGGAGAGTTTAGGGACTTTGTAGCTTTTTTAGACAGGATTACAGAATTAACAAGATAAAATCCTGAAAATCTTGTCAATCCTGTCAAAAACCCCTATCTTAGACCACAAAACAACAAAACGTATGGAAAATCAACCCATCAATTACAGAGAAGAAATCACCAAAGCCCTGAGC
>CAYZQI010000263.1:0-3841 GCA_964480455.1 uncultured Cytophagaceae bacterium | reverse complement strand
GAGAAATTGATATCTTTTTTAAAATCAATTTTGGACGGGGTAATGTGGGGAATGAGCCATAACGTTTTGGCTATGCGCAGTGACCCGAAGGGCATTGCGTATAAGTGTTGTTGGGCATAGTTTTTCCTTTAGTAACTCGTGTCATCAAGTTGTACTTTACCATTGAATGTCTTGTACAGAAATAAAAAATAAAGTGCAAGTAGTGGAGCTCCAATCACTACTATGGTTAGCATTATTCCTAATGATTTCTGAGAAGAAGCGGCATTATAAATGGTTACGTTATATTCAGGACTTATCGTAGAAGGAAGTAATACTGGGTATAGTTGAAAGGCTGCTAACATCAGCAAAAATGCAACCGTCAAAGAAGAGAACAATAGTGCTAAAGCATATTTTTTCTTGGAAACCAACCTTGGTATATTAGCAATAGCAAGAAATGCTAGTAGAGGCAAAATAAAAAAGACAGGATATGCTTGAAATTTGTCTGCGACACCTTCTATAAAAAGTAAGGTGTAGAGGGTGGTTATTGTAAAACTTACAATGAATAAAATCATCGCTCTTTTCAATAAAAATGTTAACCTAGTGTGAAGTCTACCTTCGGTTTTAAGCAATAAGAAAATGGCACCTTGGGTCATAAAAAAACCTAAAGTTGATACTCCTACCATTATGGCATAAGGGCTTAAAAATGTAAATAATATTCCTCCTTTGTACTCATAATTTGGACCTATATCGATACCCAAAATCAAATTACCCATAACAACTCCAAGTAAAAAAGAAATTAATACGTTCGATGTAAAATAGGTAATATCCCAAGTTTTTCGCCACCACTTCATAGGTTCTGCACTCCTGAATTTTATGGCAGCAGACCTTAAAATAAGCATAACCAAAAACAGCATAAAAGGAATGTACATTGCTGAAAGCAATGATGCGTACAAGACTGGGAATCCAGCAAATAAAGCCCCGCCACCAATAATAAGCCACACTTGATTGGCATCCCAGAGAGGACCTATTGCATTAATGGCAATCCGCCTGCTTAAATCTTTCTTAAAAAATAAATGCCATGCACCAGCTCCATAATCAAACCCCTCTAAAATGGCATACCCTGAAAATAAAAGCCCTACAACCAAGAACCAAAGTGTTGGATAATCAATACCTAAGAATGTTTCCATGTTTATGAATATTAAGCTAATTGTATATTCTTCTCTGCTTCATCATAAGGTCCATTTTTTATCTTTTTATTCATTGAATACAAAAACAAAAGAAATAGAACACTGTACACTATGAAAAATAGGATTAATGAAAATAATATTTGATTGGCAGATACTTCTTGTGAAAAAGCTTCACTGGTTCTTAAGTGACCGTAAACTACCCATGGCTGCCTGCCCATTTCAGCGGCAAACCAACCAGCCTGGTTGGCTATTTGTGGTAACAATACCGAAAAAGCAAATATCTTTAAAAGCCATTTCTGTTCGAAAAGCTTACCACGCCACCATAAGAAACAAGCATATATGGTAAGGCCAATTAAAAGCATTCCAATTGAAATCATAATATGATAAAATTGAAAAACAGCATTTACCTGAGAAGGCTGATCTTCTTTTGGAAAAGCGTCTAGCCCTGCAATAGGTGCACTAAAATCTTGGTGTACCAAAAATGAAGTTCCACCAGGTATTTTTAATCCTAAAACATCTTTAGTTTCTTGGTCTACCCATCCAAAAAGGTATAAATCTGCGGGGGCATTTGCTTGATAATGTCCTTCCATAGCAGCCAATTTTGCAGGCTGATTTTTCGCTACTCCATCCGCAGAACTATGCCCAGATAACAATTGTGTAAGTGAAAAGACGGTAGCTACGCCCAAGGCTATTTTAAAAGCTTTTTTAGAAAGCTCAACATACCTGCCCTTAAGTAAGTAATAAGCATGAACACTTAAAACTAAAAATGCACCAGCTAAAAATGCACCCTGCCAAACATGAATAATCCTATCTACACTCGAAGGGTTAAAAACCATAGCCCAAAAATCAGTTACTTCTGCTCTGGCATTAAACCCTTCGCCTACTATGTGATACCCCGCTGGGGTCTGCTGCCAGCTATTAGCTACTACAATCCACACGGCAGAAAACATAGAACCAATAAATACACCTATTGTAGAGATAAAATGAACTTTTGGAGAGACGCGATTCCAGCCAAATAGAAGAACCCCCAGGAAAGTACTTTCTAAGCCAAAGGCGAATAATCCCTCTGCTGCTAGTGCACTTCCAAATATATCACCCACATACCTTGAATATACTGACCAATTGGTGCCAAATTCAAATTCCATGATAATGCCTGTAGCTACACCGATACCAAAAGTTATGGCAAATAGCTTCAGCCAAAAACGAGTTAATACTTCATAGTCTTTATTACCCGTTTTCAAAAATAAGCCTTCAAAAATGACCATAAGCAAACCTAATCCGATACTTAATGGTGGATAGATATAATGATAAGCCACAGTAAAAGCGAATTGAACTCTTGCTAAAATCTCTGTTTCCATCTTTTATAATTTAATGTTCTTTTAGGTACACCTAAAATTATGCCCAACGGTCCTCGGCTATGAGTAGTTGGGGATTTTTTTGCCCTAACTTTTCAGTTTAGCACTGACCTTTGATTTATACTTTTATTTTCGATTAAGCTCTTAAGCCCCAATTACTTATAGCCGATGTTGGGCGTTCGTTTTTTTATTCACCTTTACTTTTTGTTCGTATAAATATCATTGCAATTGCAGTTGTTAAAATTCCCATAATTAATGCTCCAATTGAACCTTGTATCGCATAATTCTGATAATTAAAATTAGCTTCTGCTTCTGCGGTTGTTTTGTAATAGCCTAATTCTACCGTGCGCTTTATGATGTTTGGGAAATATTCTGGTGTGATAACAAAAGAAGTTATCCATTGAGTTAATGGACTTAAAAGGGCAATAAAAACAGACAGAATTATCCCTGAAATTAATCCTTGTTTGTAAGTGATTTGTCCGCCATAAAAATTTTCATTTTTGTCTTTGAGTGCCATAACCATCACAATAATTGCAGGAATAGCAAAAAGATTAGTCAAATATAAATGGTAGTCGATATGTTTATCGTGAAGTCCTGTGAGTTTTTCCAAAACCATCCAAAGCAAGCTAACAATCGAAAAAATGATTGCACATTTGATTTCTATTTTTATGTTTTTCATCGTTTTTATTTAGCGTTTTCGTATGCTTTTTTAATCCAAGTCATAGTTTCATTATCAATTTCATTGATGTCAGTAATTTTAATTTTATGTGAACACATAGAATTCGGTTTTTCTGCTTCCAATTTTTCAGTTGGTTCTTGACCTTTTAAATTTATGCCAATTTCAAAACGTGTTTTGGTTGCAGGATTTAAAATAGCAAATTGCTTTTTTCTTCGTAAACTTACATAGGTGTTCTTTGGTGCAATTTCTATGTCGTTCCCGAAGGTTAATATTTCAGCAATGAGTTTATCATAAATCGGTTTGAAATGTTCTTTTCCTTGATATTGTCTAACTATTAAGTCGTCTGTGTTTTCGGCATAACCTGCATCAGTTTCCTTTGATTTATGTGCCACGAGATTTGCAAATCCGTGAGTGAACTCGTGTTTTTCTTTAAGAAACTTGATAATTTCTCCGTGTTTTGCAAAATTTTCATTTTTCACAATTTCAATCCATTGTTCCAAAGTTTTACCTGTGTTTTTGTACAGGTTGTCAATCATAGTTTGTGTTGCTTTGTCCATAATTTCTGTTTTTTTGCACGGTCTGTTTAAAATTCTGACTAACGTCAATCTATGTTACACAAAATGAGCTATTTACAAAGCCCA
>CAYZQI010000262.1:0-3934 GCA_964480455.1 uncultured Cytophagaceae bacterium | reverse complement strand
TTGTAGAAAAAATCAAGGCATTGGAAAGGTAGTTGAGGTAGTCCATTTTGCTTTTAGATACTATCTTTAAATCCAAATATTATGTATTCTCTGATAATCTTAGGTTGTCTGTCTATTCTCTGTGCAAGTCAAATTGACTTCCTTATGCCCTCTCGTGAGGAGAGTGAAGGGGTGAGGTGGCTAGAAGGGGAAATTTGACTTGCCCCCTTTATTCTTTAAGGTTTGTACTGTGCTTTTCCGTTGTGCTTAATTTAAGATAGATTCAAGGCGTAGATGGTTAGGACATCATAGCTTTTGTATGCTTCGCTAAAATAAATTGTATAGGTTATCTCAAACACATTAAGTAAAGAGTAAAAAATAACTTTTACATTTTTATTGTCTAAGTTATTGATAATGAATGTATTAAAAGTTCAGATTTCACAACTTATAACTCACATCTTACTAATAGCCTATTCCTCCTCCTTCTCATTTATCTAAAATAAAAATGCAGTTTGCTTTCAGAGAGCAAACTGCAAAAAAAATGGTGAAATGAGGGGAATTTAAGGATTGAGCAGGCTATCCAGCAAGGTCAATATTTTACTCTCTCCGGTCAGGTCTATGTATTTTTTTTCAAATCCTTCTTCTGAGCATTGAATGACTGCTTTTTCGCAAGTGTTGTCAGAAAATAAAATGCTAAAAGTTTGATTGTCTTTATTACCAATCAGCAAAGCATAAGTAGCTATCATGGGGCAGCTTTTCTTTGCTTCCAAGATATAATTTTTCTCATCTAAGAGTGCTTTGCTTAGGGTGTGCAGTGCTTTTGGTTCTAGGGTCTGGCTGCGTGCTATTTGGTAGCCGAGAAAAGTTTTTTTGCTAGTATCTTGGACTGTTGCATCGGCAGTTTTATCTATTTCATGTAATACTATTGTTTTCGCTTTTTTGATAATGGCGGTATATTCATTGAACACAGGGTGAGGCTGTTGTGCTTGGCAATGGTTTGCCATCAACATCAGCACGAGAGGCAAAAAGAGTAATTTCATAATGGATTTTTTTTATAAATTGATAAAAAGATAGATTGGAAAAGAGCATACTGCCTTTTGCTTTGTGTACAATTTAAGCAAAATAGCAGTATTTTGGCATACAAGTTAGGCTAATTTTGGGTGATTTTGATGTAATGTACTGGTGTTTGAGGCTTACAACCATTACAATTACTAATTTTGTACTTGGTGTTTTTGTTGGTGTTGCTGATGATGTTTTGCCAACTTGGGTTGTCTGAGCGCATATATCCTATCTCTTCTTTGAGTGCTTGCATAAAACTCAACGTAAAAAAGCCTCCATTGATATTACACCAAGCATACTCACCCGGGCTACTTGCAGTAAATAGCAGTGTACCCGCACTGTCTAAGAATAACTTTCTGAGTTTGGTAACTTCCGCCCCTTGAAAAGAGCGACTTGCCATAAAAGTAGTACTTGTAAACTGGTTGCGCCCAATATCAGAATTACAGCAATCACTCATTACCAAGTTCAATCTACCTCCTTTGCCCACAATGCTGTGGTAAATAGTTGAGAGAGAGAGTGCAGTGGCTTCGCTCATTTTGGTATATTCAGAAAAGCGCATATCTAGTTGTGGATAGCTATCAGTTTGGTCAGAAAAGCGAAAGCCATGCCCACTATAATAAAATACCACTACATCACTCTTACCAACAGTCATATTTTTAAGTGCCTTTTCTACATTGGCTTTTGTAAATTGCTCACCTACTACTTCATATTTTTTGTAAGGCATGCCCACTGCCCTTGAAATCTCACGAAATTCGGTTTCTACTATTCTTTTATCTACACTACAGCTTTGCCCTATGTCTGGGATTTCGGTATTGGTTACTACTAGCAGGTGTAAGGTAGATTTTGAGGCATCTACCCCCGTACCTGATGTGCCGGTTAATGTAATAGGGTCAGTTACGGCAGCATTCATGCGGAGAAGGGCTTTGTACTGATCTTCGCCACTGCCAAAAAATTGCCTTAGATAAGGAGCTGTGAGGTCTTTAGCTTTTATTTCCTTGTAAGAACTTGCCAAAAACAGATTTTCTTCGTTGAAGTGAGGGTCATCAGTTACATAAGGTTCATTGTGGTAGTAGTCATCACTCCAGACCCACACAAAGTGGTCGGGGTTGTATTGTTGCCCTTCAGAAGCTGCTGTAATAAAGGTAGGATTACTACCAATCATCACAAAAGAATTGAAGCCATCAGCCTGCTCTGTAACAGAGGTATATTTTACATCTACTACATTGTATTTGCCATCATAGGTATAACCTATGCGCATGTAAGCATCTTGCTCATTAAAATAAACCAAAAAGCCAGTATATTTTACGCTGGCTGCCTCAAAAGTAATCTCATAAAGCGATTGTGCTTGGGCATTTTGCGAAAAAGGAAAGAAACTTAGACAAAGAACTACAAACAGTAATTGTAAGTTTTTGGGAGCTAAACGATAAAGATATTGCATAATTTACGGGAGTTTACAGTAATAAATTCATTAATAAAACAAAACTTTAAACGGAATAAAGAACTATTTAGGCAAAAAAGGAGATTAATTTTTCAAGAATATGCCCAATTTATCTATTTATCACAATAATTTCATCACAATTGCTGTAAAATCAATAAATACCTACTATTACTTTATGAGTCATTTTAGTCTTTCTGTAGAATCTTTCTAGCAACTATCTCATCTTGCTTTAATTGGGCTTGCATAGCAGCCAAGTCGTCAAACTTCTGGTCACCTCTAATTTTGGCAATTAGCTCTATTTTTAATTTTTTTTCATAAATATCTGCCGAAAAATCAAGAATATTTACTTCAATCCTTCGCTGCGTCTGTCCTGCCAAGGTAGGGCGTGTACCCACATAAAGCATTGCTTTGTACACTTTTTCATCTACATAAGCCTTTACTGCATAAATGCCATCACTCGGAATGAGTTTATAACCCTCGGCTACCTCTAGATTAGCAGTGGGAAAGCCAATAGTACGCCCAATCTTGTCGCCATGGATTACTTTGCCACTTAGCGCGTAAAAATGCCCCAGATATTGATTAGCCGTCTGAATCTCTCCCTCGAGAAGGGCATTGCGTATGCGCGTAGAACTGACTCCTACTGCATCTATGTCCTTTCTAGCGATCTCTTCCACTGTGAAAGGATACTGGTCAATATGCTGCTGAAGATATGCTAAACCCCCAGTGCGGTCTTTCCCAAAACGGTGGTCATAGCCAATGATGAGTTTTTTTGTGCCAATGCCTTTGATGTATATTTTTTGAATAAAATCTTCGGGGCTTAGTTGAGAAAATTCTTTGGTGAAAGATAAAATCACCAAATGATGCACGCCATAGCGTGCCAATAATTCAATCTTTTCATCAATGGTATTGAGTAGCCTTAGGTCATCTGCTCCTTTTTTGAGAATAAGCCTTGGGTGAGGCCAGTAAGTTATCAATACAATTTCTCCTTGCTTTTCTTGGCTGATTTCTCGCAGGCGTGCCAGAATTTTTTGATGCCCTTGATGTACCCCATCAAAAGTTCCACTGGTAACAACGGCATAGCTTGGCGGTATAAAATTGGTTAATCCTTGATAAATTTGCATGAACGATTTGCTGTTTTTTTGTGCAAATATATAGACAAGTTATCGTAATTAGTCTGTAATTTTATGGAGCAGAGAAGAAATAATGTTCCCCAATCAAATTCAAAGTTTTTGCTAATCAGAGATAGGGTTATCCTGAGCAACCCCGTCCCTAGTAAGCGATATTCTTCTAATGAACTGGCAAGCATCCATTTGCCTTGCATTGGGTTATGATGAATATAATCTAGCTTTTGCTCTACTTCTGTTCTTGAATAAAGCAGTTTATTCAATGAATGACGTTCACCCGCTGTGCTAAGTCTTCCAACGGGAGACTTAGCACGACTAATGAACTGAAAAGTCT
>CAYZQI010000261.1:0-3979 GCA_964480455.1 uncultured Cytophagaceae bacterium | reverse complement strand
TCCATCTTTTTGCCACAACCTAACTTCTCCCAAAACCACTTTCCGATGTGTATATAAATCTTTGAGAAGTGAATTTTCAAGATATAATTCAATCTGTAAACCGCACAAGAAAGCTGCTCTTATGAAAGTACAATTACCACTACCAAGGGGGTAGAGTTTATTTAAAATCAAATCATTTTACACTTTCATTCTGAAAAAATCTGAAGATGTGTCAAAGGCAAGCTACGCAATACAACAGATGCCTACGGCATGACAAAAAATTCCCCCTTTGGGGGGGTTAGGGGGCTGAAGCAAAAGGGCTTTTACTCCAGCTCCACTACCAAATCATCTTGTTCTACCATTTCACCGCCTTGCAATATGATGCTTTTTACCTTGCCTGTTTGGGTAGCTGTGATGGTAGATTCCATTTTCATTGCTTCTACCACAAACAAAGGCGTATTTTCCTTGACCTTGTCGCCTACTTTTACCAATACCTCTGCTAACTTGCCTGGCAGTGGTGAGCCTACTTCCTTCGCATTACCTACCGTGGCTTTTCGGTTTAAGATTTTTTTGACCGTTGCCGCACGGTCTTCTACTTTAAGCTGGCGTACCTGTCCATTGAGTTCAAAGGTAACGGTTCGGTAGCCGTCTTCATCAGGTTCTAGGATAAATAATAGCTTGATAATGAGCGTTTTGCCTTCATCAAGGCGCACCAAAATTTCTTCTCCTACTTTCAGTCCGTAGAAAAACGCTGTGGTAGGAATAAAAGAAACATCTCCAAAATCTTGGATAAATTGGTAGTATTCTTCAAATACTTTGGGGTAGAGCAAGTAAGCAAGTAAATCTTCAAAAGTATATTCTTTGCCAAACTTTTGGCTGAACGCCTCCATTTCCTTCTCAAAATCAATGGGTTTGAGATGTTCGTTTGCCCTACCTTTGAGCGGTTTGGCATCTTTCAAGATGATTTTTTGGAGTTCTTCGGGAAAGCCTCCGTAGGGCTGCCCTAAATCACCTTTAAAAAAATTAATGACCGATTCGGGAAAAGAAAGCGTATGCCCACGCTGTATAATGTCATCTTCGCTCAGGTCGTTGGTGGTCATAAACATGGCGAAATCGCCTACTACTTTGGAGCTAGGCGTTACCTTCACGATGTCGCCAAACATTCGGTTGGCAATGGCATAGTTGCGCTTGATGTCTTCAAATTTATCTGTCAAGCCCAATGAATCAGCCTGTGGGCGGAGGTTAGAGTATTGCCCGCCGGGTATCTCGTGGCTATACACTTCTGCTGTTCCTGCCTTCAAACCCGACTCAAAGGGATAGTAATATTCTCTAATGATTTCCCAAAAGTTGGCAAACTCGTTCAAAGAAGCTAGATCCAATGGGTTTTCGCGTTCCTGCCCTTGCATACAGGCCACCATAGAGTTGAAATTGGGCTGAGAAGTAAGCCCCGACATAGCACTCAGTGCCACATCTATAATGTCCACACCTGCTTCTATGGCTTTGAGGTAAGTAGCCGACTGCATAGAGGAGGTATCGTGGGTATGCAAATGAATGGGTATATCAATGCTCTTCTTGAGTTCTTTTACCAGCACTTCGGCGGAATAGGGCTTCAGCAAGCCTGCCATATCTTTGATAGCCAAGAGATGTGCCCCTTCGTCCTCGAGTTGCTTGGCTAGGTCAAGGTAGTATTGAAGGGTATATTTTTTATTTTCAGGATTGAGAATATCGCCTGTATAGCTAATGGCAGCTTCGGCAAGCCCGCCAGTACGTTCGCATACGGTACGGATGCTGATTTTCATATTTTCTACCCAGTTGAGCGAATCAAAAATACGGAAAATATCAATGCCATTTTCCCAAGATTTTTCTATGAATTTCTCAATCAAATTATCAGGATAGGCTTTGTAGCCCACAGCATTGGAGCCTCTGAGCAGCATTTGAAAGAGAATGTTAGGTACTCTCTGGCGCAGAGCTTGCAATCTGCCCCAAGGGTTTTCTTTCAAAAAGCGCATACAGACATCAAAAGTAGCTCCGCCCCAGACCTCGAGGGAAAAAATCTCGGGGTGGTTTTGAGCATAGCTTTTTGCCACACGCAGCATATCTATGCTTCGCACCCTTGTAGCCAAGAGCGATTGATGAGCATCTCTGAAAGTGGTGTCGGTATATTGAATGGATTTTTCTTTTTTGAGCCAATCTATGAATTTATCTCTGCCTAGCTCTGTCAGCATATTTTTTGTTCCCTTCGGAAAATCATTGAATCGCTCAAAAGTAGGCACTGCAGCATAGCGAAATTTTTTATTTTTGTCTATGAATTTTACATCAGGATTGCCATTTACAATCACATCTCCGAGGTATTTTAGGGTACGTGAGGCACGGTTGAGCCGCTTGGGTACATCAAATAGCTCAGGATAGCTTTCTATGAATTTGACTGTGGCATTGCCAGAATTGAAAACAGGGTGCGAAATGACATTGAGCAAAAAACCAATGTTGGTCTTTACACCTCTAATCCTAAACTCCTCCAAAGCACGGTAAAGCCGCTCGCTTGCCCCAAGCAGGGTACGCCCACGTGAGGTAACTTTCACCAACAGAGAATCAAAAAAGGGCGAAATCGTAGCTCCATTATAGGCACTGCCAGCATCTAGGCGTATGCCAAAGCCTGCTGCATTGCGGTAGGCATTGATAGTGCCGTAGTCGGGCTTAAATTTATTTTCGGGGTCTTCAGTCGTGATGCGGCACTGAATGGCATAGCCTTGGCACTTTATATCGCCTTGCCAGCGCAAGAAAATCTCTTTATCCGCCAGCCTATGCCCCTTGGCTATCAAGATTTGTGAACGTACAATGTCTATGCCTGTGATTTCTTCGGTGATGGTATGCTCTACTTGCACACGTGGATTTACTTCAATGAAAAAAGGCTCGTGGTTTTTGTCCACCAGAAACTCTACTGTACCCACATTATTGTAGCCCACTTGCTTGCAAATAGTAAGGGCATAATCAAATACTTTTTGTTTGGTTTCTTTGGGAAGCGTAGGGCTTGGTGCAATTTCTACTACTTTCTGAAAACGCCTTTGCACAGAGCAATCACGCTCGTAGAGGTGCAGTACATTGCCGTAGTTATCTGCCATAATCTGAACTTCTATGTGCTTGGGTTCTTCTATAAATTTTTCAATGAAAATGGTATCATCGCCAAAGGCTTTCTTGGCTTCGTTGCGGGCTTCGGGAAAAGATTTTTTTAAATCCTCATCAGTACGCACTACACGCATGCCTCTGCCGCCTCCTCCTGCTGCTGCCTTAAGAATTACAGGATAACCTATGCACTGAGCTTCGCTGAGGGCGATTTCAGGGCTTATGAGCAATGCTTGGCTATCTTGAATAAGTGGAATTTTGGCTTTGAGGGCGATTTCTTTTGCCCTTACTTTGTCGCCAAGTTTTTCCATTACTTCGGGGCGAGGTCCTATAAATATAATCCCTTCTTCTTCGCATCTACGAGCAAAATTGACATTTTCAGATAGAAAGCCATAGCCAGGGTGAATGGCATCTACTTGATTTATCTTGGCAATGTTGATGATTTCGTCTATGTCAAGATAAGGCTTGAGTGGGTCATCATTTTTACCAATTTTGTAGGCTTCATCTGCCTTGTAGCGGTGCAAAGAGTAGCGGTCTTCATAGGTAAAAATGGCAACAGTACGGATTTTTAGCTCAGAAGCAGCACGCAATACACGGATAGCGATTTCGCCACGATTGGCAACCAAGAGTTTGTCTATTTTGCGAAGTTCAGTAGGGGCTTGTGTCATAAATTTATCTCAATTTCAAATTTTTTGATAAATCTAAGCAAAAAAATACAAATGCAAAGGTTTGCATAGTTTTTTCATAGTTTTATGGAGTGGGCTTCGTCTTGATAGCCTTACGACTACCACTAGTTCACAAAGGTACTTTTCTATACCTTCTCACACTTTTCTACCTTGTATTCTTTGATTTCTTTGTCTTTACAAACAACTGCCAATAG
>CAYZQI010000260.1:189-4015 GCA_964480455.1 uncultured Cytophagaceae bacterium | reverse complement strand
ATAGATTTGCAATTAGCTTATAATCAGCACTTTAAAAAAATCATCGGGTAGAGTACAGTTCAACTAAACTTACTTTCTGATTGCAGGAATAAGAGGAAATATTTCACTTATTGCTGAGCAAAACAGCCCTCAAACCATTCAATTGGCATTCAATATCTTCCTGAGTAGGTAGTGTTTTTTGCTATGAGCCACTGTCTCGCCTTATCCATACTATCAAAAAACTGTCGTTTTTTGTGCGATTCGTCAGCGGCTTCATCTACTACTTGTTCTATGGAGAGCTGCGCAATGAAATGCTTACTCATCACAAAAGCTGTTTTTTCAAGCATACCTGCTTTGTAGATTGGTTTGACAGTCTCATTGACCCAGGCTTGCATAATAGGATGTACGGTGTAGGCAGATTCGCGAGCATCTAAAAGAGAGAAACGTGGATGATACTTCTGAACTTGTGCAACATATTGAAGCACAGTTTTTTTGTACTCTTCATCGGTCATCTCAGCGGTGGTGTTCCAGTGGCTGGTGAGTATTGAGAATTGGGCATCAAAATGGAATTCAATGAATTGGTACATATTTTTTTAGTTTGATTTAGCAATATATAATTTTAGAGATATGGGCTTAGATTATTTCTGTATTGCTCTATCTACGTAAAACTATTTTTTTTGATACGGTTATCTCTTGAAAAATGAACTATCCTTCGTTTTTCTTTAAAATCAAATAAATGCACGGGGCTGTTCAAAGCGTAAATGTCTATGAGTAAAAAACCTGCTGCTGTAGATTTTCACAAAAACTGACAGGCAATCTGAAGAATTACGCACTACTTGAATTTTTTATTGAATAGCCAAAAAAAATCATCTCTGCTACTTTTACTTGCTAAAACTAACAGAGATGATGATTTGAGAAGCATTGCTTTGCTGGGTATTAGTAATCGCCCAGAGTTTCGGGCAGTTGAGCTAGAGCTTGTGCAAGCTGCTCGTCGTTGGGAGCTACACCATGCCATTTATGCGAACCTACCATAAAATCAACGCCATAGCCCATTTCAGATTTCATTAGTACAATAATAGGCACTTCGCGGTTGGTAAGTCCACGCGCAAGTTTAAGTGTCTTAACAACCTCCTCTAGGTCGTTGCCTTGCATTTCTAATACTTGCCAGCCGAAGGCTTTCCACTTTGCAGCGAGGTCTTTTAGGTCCATTACAGCACTCACAGGACCATCTATTTGCTGTCCGTTTACATCAATGACAGCAATAAGGTTATCTACTTTATGATGCGCTGCAAACATAGCCGCCTCCCATACTTGCCCTTCTTGCTGCTCGCCATCGCCCATCAGTACATAGACGAGGTGTTCATCTTGGTTGAGTTTTTTAGAGAGTGCTGCGCCTATTGCTACTGAAAGTCCTTGCCCAAGCGAGCCAGAGGCTACTCTAATGCCTTCTAAGCCTTCTTCGGTAGCGGGGTGTCCTTGTAGGCGTGAGTTGATTTTTCGAAAAGTAGCCAGTTCACTTACTTCAAAATAACCTGCTCTTGCCAAGGTGCTATACCAGACAGGCGAAATATGCCCATTGGAGAGGAAAAAAATATCTTCTCCTATGCCGTCCATCTCAAAAGGTTTTTTTTGCCTTAAAATTTCAAAATATAGTGCTGTAAAAAGTTCTGTACAGCCCAGAGAGCCGCCAGGGTGTCCTGATTGTACTTGATGCACCATTCTGACAATATCTCTTCTAATTTGAGAGGTCAGTTTGCTTAGTTCTTCTATTTCCATAAAATACAAGTCTTATAAGAGGCAGCGATAACACTGCCGTATGTTATGTTTTGAGCAATTTTCCAGAAGTAAGTAGTTGATTATGAAAGGTTTATAACTATTCTTATTTTGAAATCTTGTCTTACTCATTAATTTGCTTGCAAGTTACACATTTTTTAAAATTTGTGCCGTGTGGTCGCTAGTTTTTACCTTGCTAATAATTTCTGAGATAAGGCCTTTTTCATCAATGATGAAAGTCGTTCGGTCAGTGCCCATGTAGGTTTTACCATACATTGATTTTTCTTTCCAAACCCCATAAAGTTGATTAATACTCGTGTCTATGTCAGCAATGAGTGGGAAAGGGAGTTCATATTTTTTAATGAATTTTTGGTGCGATTTCTCATTGTCTTTGCTTACCCCTATGATTTGATAGTCTTGGGCTTGTAAGGCTTCGTAGTTGTCGCGTAGGTTACAAGCTTGTGCTGTGCAGCCTTTAGTGTCGTCTTTGGGGTAGAAATAGAGGACTATTCTCTTCCCTACGAAGTCTGATAATTTGATGGTATTGCCATTTTGGTCTTTACCTTCAAAAGTGGGTGCTTTATCGCCTATTTTTAATTCCATGGTGTAAATAGTAATTTTTTTGAAACGTTTTTAAAGTGAAGATAAACCTATAAATTAGTTTTATCTATAATTACTATAAACAATCTCAGAGGGTTTATGTTGCTGTTTCTCATTTGAAATGAGTGTTTTGCTAGAGATTAAGACAAAGAAAAGGGTTTGCTTTCTAGCAAAATAGATAAGTGTGCCCTTTTCTTTATAAGAAACTAAATTATAATGATTTAGCTATTCATCTGCTACCTTCAACACGAGCTTCCCTAAATTTTCACCTTTGAAGAGCATCAATAAAGTGTCGGGAAATGCCTCAATATTTTTGTCCACGATATGTTCTTTGGCTTTGAGTTGGTTTTTTTTCATCAAACCTACCATTTCTACGACTGCCTCACGGAAGCGAGGCGCATAGTCAAATACCACAAAACCTTCCATACGGGCACGGTTCACGAGTAGAGAAAGGTAATTGCTAGGCCCTTTGACAGGGGTAGTGTTGTTGTATTGAGAGATAGCTCCACAAATCGGAATCCTAGCCCCTCGGTTGATGCGTGTAAGTACTAAATCTAAAATCTCACCACCTACATTGTCAAAATAAATATCTACTCCCTTGGGTGTTGCCTCTTTGAGGGCTTGTTTAAAATTATCGGCTTTGTAGTCTATGCAAGCATAAAAACCAAATTCACTCACCACATAATCGCACTTATCTTTTCCTCCTGCAATGCCTACCACATAAAGCCCTTTAGCTTTGGCAAGTTGCCCTACTACCGAGCCTACTGCACCTGCAGCTCCCGAGATAACAATGGTTTCACCTGCTTTGGGCTGTCCTAAATCCATCAAACCAAAATAGGCAGTCATACCAGGCATACCTAACACACCCAAATAGGTCTGTAATGGTGCAATAGAAGTATCTACTTTCACGAGTCCTTTTTCATCTGAAATACCATACGCTTGCACTCCTGTAGTTCCTGTTACGTACTCTCCTTCTTGAAACTGTGGATTTTTAGAAGCGACTATCTTGCCTGCTGTGCCTGCACGCATTACCTCATCAATACCCACGGGCGGAATGTAAGATTTACCCTCATTCATCCAGCCACGCATGGCAGGGTCAAGGGAGATATAAAGCGTTTTGATAAGTACCTCCCCTTCTTTGAGTTCGGGTACAGTTTCGGTTACAAAGTTCCAATTTTCGGCATTAGGTGTCCCTATGGGACGTTTAGCAAGGCGACATTGTGTATTCTGAATCATATTTTTAGTTGTTGATTTTTTAACAAGCGTAAAGATAAAGGGTTTTTGTTGATTTCCTTGTTGGCTTGTTAGCTTGTTTCCTTGTTACTCGATTTTAATGCGTAGCCCAACCATTCAACAAGGAAACCATATAACCATAAAAACTTGCGTAGCCCAACCATTCAACAAGGAAACCATATAACTATAAAAACTTGCGTAGCCCAACCATTCAACAAGGAAACCATATAACTATAAAAAC
>CAYZQI010000260.1:0-89 GCA_964480455.1 uncultured Cytophagaceae bacterium | reverse complement strand
TTGCGTAGCCCAACCATTCAACAAGGAAACCATAAAAAAACAACCATATAACCATTCAACAAGGAAACCCTATTCAAACAAATCGGGCT
>CAYZQI010000259.1:0-4030 GCA_964480455.1 uncultured Cytophagaceae bacterium | reverse complement strand
TTTTATTCAGAATTTTATTTTATATTTGAGTTTAAAGAGTTCGTAAAGATATGAATGAGATGCTCAAAGCAGTTGCGGTTAAAGACGCTAAGACCAGAGGGGGGGGCTAGCTCTTTCGCTATTCTCGTTAAGCTAATAGAAGAATTTAATAGCAAAGTAAACAAAGTAATGGTAGAAAAACTGAAATAATGAGTGTTAAAACTGAAAAAAAATTTATTTTAGCTTTGACTAAAATTCATAAATGGAAAAAAGGAAAGTTGCAAGAATATAATCAAAAACTTAGGAGAATTATACTTGATGCGGTATCTGAGGGAGAATGTAATGTAGATGCAGTCAATCGAATAGAAATTAGTGAACTTATTGACAACATGGGTTTAGTGGGATTTAAGATTGTAAATAAACCTATATTTTTAATTGATATTTATGAATTGCTTTATACTATTGATATTCCTGAGCAGATAAAAGAATATTATCCTTCGATACAAGAAAAAGAATGGAAATCAACAATTCTAATGATTATAGCTCTTCTTAAAGATTTATCTAGACCATTAGGCTTGGTAGAATTTTACAAAGATTTTTGGTTAAAGTATGAAGGAAGTAGAATAGTTCCAAGAGGAAACCTTGACGATTACAAAACTTTGCTAAAAGATATGATACAAATTTATGCTAATCAAGATCAGAGATTTTCCTTGTTAAGAGATAACATATATATGGATATAATATATGATAAATCAATAGGAGAGATAGAGTGGGGTGTTACCTTTTGTGATTTAAAAGAGGTTTTAATCATGTATATTATGCACAAAATTGAGTTGCTCGAGATGCCTGATGTATTAGTACAGAAATATCCATTATTAAGCGAAAAAGATTGGGAAGCTTCTACCCGAATTATGTTCTTTATATTCTCACATTTGACTGCTGGTGGTATTGTTTTGAAAACTTGGTAACCCCCACTCTGGTCTTAGTCTATGGCGTTAAGCGTAACCCACAACAGCAAACTAGTCTTAGGCTCTCGCTCAAAGCAGTTGCGGTTGTGGGGTATGTAAGACGCAAAGAGCAGAGGGGGGGCAAGTGTCCCTACGAAACACTTAAAACAGCGGGGAGTTGCAAAAAACATTTTTTTTAGATAAAATCTAGGCTTTCAACCAATATTATTATTTTCAACACTACAATAATTTTCATGAAAACATGTAACAGCAGACTTTTCGCCTACCGATATTTGCTCTCCAAGTAGCCCTACTGTTATCTTGCCATACACATTCAAAAAAATAATTATCAAAAAATTAAAATCACAAAAAAAATTATTCTCTATTTGTATTTAGTCTAAATAAGCATATATTTGCACATAAATTTATCACCTTTATTTAGATTAAATTAAAATAATAAAATGAAAAACGTATTTATTCTCAGTATTTTATTCGTGCTATGCTTTGGTTTTATGGCGTGTGAAGACGAAAATACCAATCCTACGCTTGTCATTCCTACTACTTATGAAAGCGCAAATTTTGCTACGAATGCTGCCACGGAGATTGCCGTGGTCAATCAATTAACAGCACTCACAGGTGAGGCAAAAAGAGGTAGAAATTCAGCAAATACCGTAACTAAAGAGGCACTAGACAACCTTTTTACAGATGGAAACCCTAGCTTATCTGCTGTAATCACAAGCTATTTCAAAGGCAGATTAGAAGGCGAAAACGGTTGGTTTGATGAGCTCGCAAATGCAAGCGGAGGCACTTACACACCTGGCACCCCCACAGGGCAAGGCGGAGTATTTGGCACAGGCAGCAGTGCTTACCTATTTGATGAAAATGGCTTAGAAATAGAGCAACTGGTAGAAAAAGGACAGTTTGGGGCTACCCTATACAAGCATGCCACAGACTTAGCTAGTGGGTCTGTTGATATCAATACAGTAGATAAACTATTGGCTATTTTTGGAGCTACTCCTGCTTTTTCTAATTCAGGTTCTTCTAATGTGGCCGCAGATGTAAGAGACCGTGTCATGGCAAATTATGCAGCACGCCGCGACAAAAATGACGGCAATGGATTGTACTCACAAATCAAAATGCAGTTTTTGAAGTTGAAAGCCGCCGTAGAAGGAGGAACAGCTTTTAACCAAGAAAAAGAAGAAGCCCTTTCAGAGATAAAACTACTTTGGGAAAAAGTAAATGCAGCCACTATCATCAACTACTGTCATGCTACCATTGCTAAGCTTAGTGCAACTAGCCCTACAGATAACGACAAAGCTTCCGCACTCCATGCCTATGGAGAGGCAGTAGGCTTCACACACGGATGGCGCACGATTCCGCAAGCACATAAGCGCATTACAGATGCACAAATAGAGGCAATCTTAGTATTGCTCAATGCACCCTACAATGGCACACCTACTTCTTATACTTTTGTAACTGATGCAGTTAATCAATTGCCTAAATTAACGCAAGTGATTAATGATTTGAAAGCCATCTATCAATTTACTGACCAAGAGATAGAAGATTTTAAGAAAAACTGGGTCTCTGAGCAAGGTAGATAAACTTTTCTGTAAAACATATATTTAAAATTAAAGCACAAAGTAGCGAGGCTATTTTGTGCTTTTTAAATCCAAAAACCCTATTTTTCTAATAAATTTTATTTAGACTAATTCTATTTAATGCTTTTTTTATAACTTTGCATCTGCTATTGGTAAAGCCATTCTTAGCATTGATAAAAAATAAAGTAATCTATTCACTAAGTAATGTGTTGATTTTCAGTTGATTGTAACTTAACAACTTCTCATCAATTGCTTACTTATAAAATCAAAAACCAAAAAATATGCGAAATATTATTAAACTTATCTTACCCTTGTTTTTGGTAAGCTATTTTGCTTACTCCTGTGGAGAAGGAGGCAACACTGAGCCTGCTAGTGCTTTCGATAGAACAGCCATGCTCCAGAATTTTGCCCAAAACCTTATCAAACCCGCTTTTCAGACACTGCAAACTGAGGTCAATCAACTGAAAGAAGCAGGGGTTAGTTTTACTGATAACCCTAACGAACAGACACTCACCAACCTACAAAATACCTGGGAAGAAGCTTACCTTGCTTGGCAGTATGCCAATGCTTATAACTTTGGTCCAGCAGGTGAAGAAGGTACGCGCAAAGGATTGATAGAGGAGATAGGTACATTTCCAGTAGCTACTGATAAGGTAGAAAATGCCATCACTGCCAACAATGCCAATTTTAATGATTTTAACCGTGATGCAAGAGGTTTTCTAGCCATTGAATACCTCATATTTGACCTAGAAGGCAATAACCAAGATATTTTAGATGCTTTTGCTTCCGAAAACAGAAAAAACTTTTTGTCTAGCGCATTGACTAATCTCAAAACACGTGTAGATGAGGTAGTAAATGCTTGGGAAGGAACTTATCAAAATAACTTTACCAGCAACAACGGTACAGATGTAGGCAGCAGCACTTCGCAATTTTACAATGAATTTGTGAAAAGCTTCGAAGCCATCAAAAATTTCAAACTCGGACTGCCACTAGGCAAACGCCCAGGACAAACACAAACCGAAGCACACAGAGTAGAGGCCTACTACTCAGGAAAAACACTGCAAATGATGACTGCAAACATCACTGCAATAGAAAATATATGGTATGGCAAAGCACAGAACGGTCAAGACGGCATAGGGTTTAAAGAATATCTAGCCAGTGTAGAAGGTGGCAATGCACTCATCACGGCTACCGAGAGTCAGCTATTGGTGATAAAAAATACGCTGGAAGCAGTACCCTCAACCAATGTTGCTGCTCAAATAGAAAATAATCCTGAAGCACTAGAATCGCTGCATACAGAACTTCAAAGACACACACGTTTCTTCAAAAGTGATATGTCTTCGTTGCTAGGTATTGCCATTACTTATAGTAGTGGAGATGGAGACTAAGACCAAGCCTTTGAATAGCCCCCTAAATCCCCCGAAGGGGGACTTACTGGAAGTTCCCCCTTCGGGGGCTGGGGGGCTTTACCTACTAGAATAATATTTGGTACTGTTTGACTTTTTA
>CAYZQI010000258.1:0-4169 GCA_964480455.1 uncultured Cytophagaceae bacterium | reverse complement strand
CAAAAATTGTCAGAGAATCACATAATTTGATTAGTTTTACAATAAAAAACTGAGTAGCTTAGATTAAAGAGTGATAAATAAAATGCAAAATACTAATAATCAAGAGTTTAGCTTTTAATTTATCATTCAAAATCCATCACTACCAAAATCTGTATGCAAGAAAAGAACAACATTGTAGAAGAATTCAATGCGTATCGAAGCAGAATGAATGAAAAAATCATGGCTTCAGATAATAAAATCATCAAAAGAATCTTTAACCTAGATACCAATGCCTACCAAGAAGGAAGCCTCTCAGAAGTTACCAAAGAAATGCTCGGCTTGGCTTGCTCTATGGTGCTAAGATGTGATGACTGTGTGCGTTATCATTTGGGTAAATGCCACGAATTAGGTATCAAAACTGCTGAAATTCAAGAAGTTTTCTCTATTGCTACCCTCGTAGGAGGTACGATTGTAGTGCCTCACCTTAGGCGTGCTGTAGAGTATTGGGAAGCTTTGGAAGAATCTAAAAAATAATCATTTTTTGATGGCATGCTACTTTGATTGGTCTTGCCTTTCGGTTTGCTGTTGGCAAGACCGCAAAATGAATACCGTTAATCACTGAGAAACTTTCTATTTTACTCTATCGACTTTATCTTGTGTGATTACTTGGCTACTATCAATCACTTTGACAGTTGGTGGTTCTGAGAATTTAAAGATTTTCAATTCAGCTACAAGTTTATCAAAATCCTCAGAGGTTGCCACAACAACATCATCAAGCCCAATCACATCTCCACTTTCTATTTTGGCTTTTACACTTTTTGCTTCATTCTCTTCTAGTGTTATCAAGTAGCTCAAAGCCCTTCTATGGACATATTTTAGGGTGATTGCCTCTAAATCAGCTTGTTTGTATCGTTCTCTTAGACTTGTTTTTATACTCCAACAAATAGGACCTCTTTCATGCGTATAAAACATAAGGTCATAAATCACATTGGGAACAAAAGCGACTTTTGCACTCATATACACTGGCAAAATACCTTCTCTCACACAAAGCGTTGCTAAAATATACTCAAATACTTTCCCATTTAAGTTATTATTTCGCTCAGGATGTAATAAAAAGGCATTCCAATACTTTTGAACATATTGGGAGGGTTTTTCATATTCTACTTCTAAAAAATTGGGAAACAAACTATCAAAAACTAACTCAGCTTTGTTATTTTTTCCAATGGTTATGCTTAACTCATTTAGCTTTTTCATTACACTTTCTTGATTAGCTTCAATATTTCTTTTGCTGTTGCTTGTATTGCAGGTACAGCAACAGAGTTACCAAATTGTTTATAAGCTGAGGCATCAGCCACAGGAATCAAAAAATCATCAGGAAATCCTTGCAGCCTTGCCCATTCTCTGGGGGTCATTTTTCTAATCCCTTCACGATTCACAGTTCCTTTTATATTTGTTGTTGGCGTAAAATCTGTAATCCTGTTATCTAAAACCAAATTTCTCTCTCTTCCCATTCCTCCACAAACAACCGCATTTGAGATTTCATCATCATTGATAATCTGATAGCCAAAGCCATTTCCTTTGCTTTCGTGTCTTGCCTTATGATTTTTTAAGGTTTTTAAATACTGTGTGGAAAGGAAGTATTTTGTAGGGGGGACTTCTCTCTCTTTAATGTCTGCGAAAGTTATTTTTTTATCTAGTGGTTTTGGATAGGCAAATTCGGTAATTTTTGTGCTTTGATGAAACCCTATAATATAAATTCGCTCTCTATTTTGAGGAACACCAAAATCTTTTGCATTTACGATTTGTGGCTCGGGAACAAAATAGCCCAAATCGTTTCTCAATACGTTCAAGATAGTAGCCAAAGTTTTTCCTCCGTTGTGGTTTCTCAGTCCTTTTACATTCTCTAGAAATATTGCTTTGGGCTGTTTTCTTTTGATAATCTCTGCCACCTCAAAGAATAATGTTCCTCTTGTGTCTTCAAAACCCCCACGTTTTCCAGCAATTGAAAATGCCTGACACGGAAAACCTGCACAAAGTAAATCAAATTCATTGGGTACAAAACTTTTTGTTTCTTCCTTTGTGATGTCGCCAAACGGTCTTTCTCCAAAATTCGCCTTGTAAGTTCGTTTGGCCTCTTTATCCCATTCACTTGTGAAAACACATTTACCACCTAAATTTTGAAGTGCCAAGCGGAAACCTCCAATGCCCGCAAAAAGATCGATGAACTTAAATTTTGGATTTTCAATAGGAGGAAAAGGAATATTGAAGGTATCAAAAATACCATACTGTAAAGCATCTTCGGCTACATTGTCAGTTATGTTTTCCTCGGGATATTCGTATGCTAAGATTTCTTTGGCAAACCTTACCGCTTCTTTTTTGAAGAATTGTGAAACTCCATTTTTGTTGTTGTGTAAAAAATGTGTAATCACAGCTTCCTTATTGCTCTCGAGTTCAGCTAATTTGATTTTGTATTCTTTTTCAAATATTTTATCAAGTGATATTTTCTCTTTCAATTTCATTTTATCTTGATGCTATTACTGAGTTGCTAAAATACTAAAAATTTTAGAAAAATATTTAGTACTTCTTGGACTAATTAGGCTACTTTTCTATATAAACACTCATTTATGAAGATATTTACTTTATCTGAGTTTATATGGTAAATGGAGATATTATTGGTTTTCACTTATTTCAAATGTTCAGAAACTTCTGAGGTGATTTTTTAAATGATAAAACCTTACTTAGTTTTGTCTGATTGTAAGATGTTGATGTAATATATACTTCACACGGTATAAATTTGTGAAAACTCGTATCTTAAAAGTGGTTATAGAGCGAGGATATGATTACTCTTAACACCACAAAAAGGATATTATAAGACCAATCTGGATATAAATACAGATGTTTTAATTCTCACAAATTTATCCCGTTCAGAGTATAACTTGAGGTTATTTACTAGTCTCACTTAATAAACCGTTAATAATCAGCAACTTAAAAGAAACTGATAATTACTTTCCAGAGAAACCAATTCAATAAACCCATGAACTACATAGGTTCTAAAAAAACCTTACTGCCTTTTTTAGAAGAGGTAATTTACCAAATCGTGCCTAGCAAAGCATTTACTTTGATAGATTTGTTTGCAGGCACAGGGGCAGTGGGGCAGCATTTTAAGAAAAATGGACATACAATTATTGCCAATGATTTGCAGTATTACAGTTATGTACTCAATAAAAACTACATAGAAAACAGCCATACACTCACTTTTAAAAAACTGGAAAAGCAACTGCCTACACTGCAAAGAGTCCACGAAGCCAAGCGCGCCGAATGGGTATGCAATTATCTTGATACGCTTGAAGGCGAAGAAGGCTTTATTTACCAAAATTACTGCTTGGGTGGTACCCAAGGAAAGGAATTTGAAAGGCAATATTTCTCAGATGAAAACGGCAAAAAAGTAGATACCCTCCGAAAACAGATAGAAAATTGGAAAAATACACAAGCTATCAATGCCCAAGAATACTATTTCTTGCTGACAACACTTTTAGAAAACATTGACAAAGTAGCCAATACTGCCTCAGTTTATGGTGCATTCCTAAAACACCTCAAAAAATCAGCCCAAAAGCCTTTTTTGATGGCACCTGCCTATTTTGAATACAGCACCCAGCCACACCAAGTTTTTAATCAGCCTGCCGAACAACTCATACACCAAGTTAAGGCAGAGGTGCTTTACCTTGACCCTCCCTACAACCACAGGCAGTACGCCCCTAACTATCATCTGCTAGAAACCATTGCACGATTTGATGCCCCCACACTCAAAGGCAAAACAGGGCTAAGAGATTACTCCAATCAGATTTCACAATTTGCACAAAAAAAAGCCGTAAAAGCTGCTTTTGAATACCTCATCTCTCATGCCCAAGCCCAATACATTTTTCTGAGCTACAACAATGAAGGCTTGCTTTCACTGGAAGACATCAAGCAAATTATGTCAAAAAGAGGAAAATATGGCTTTATCACCAAAAACTACCAACGCTTCAAAGCCGACCGTGATGAAAACAGACAACATATTGCCAATTCTGTAGAAGAATATTTGCATTATGTCGTTATAGATTAACAGACACAGAAGAGTACTTATAGAGAAGTAGCCAACGAAAAAGTAAAAAATAATTTCACGGTAGTCCAACAGTTAAGTGTGTATGGCT
>CAYZQI010000257.1:0-4191 GCA_964480455.1 uncultured Cytophagaceae bacterium | reverse complement strand
GTATTTTTGTGCTTACTTACAAAAAGCAAAGGCAATATAAATTTAAACTTATGATAAACATTATCCTACTTCATTTTTTTTGAAATTTACTTAAAAAAGTTGTGTGTAAGTTATATTGCTCAGACGCAATCATCTTGGCTTGGCTTTTGCCGTATCAGAGAGAAGGCAATAAAGCCACACACATCAATTTTTGAGTTTTATGGATTTGACTGTAGAAAAAGAGAGAGTACTTTTACAAGAGTTTTTTGATGAAAGTAGGTTCATACTTCGCCATTATCTTGAAGAAAGAGGAAATTATTTCTCTAATGCACAATTGTTTGCTTTTATATTGGTAAGCCCCATTAGTATAGCTATTGCGAGTGATGGCACATTAGACCTTGCCGAGGTAAGCATGCTGATAGATGTGGCTTCCTATTTTGACAAAGATGTGCTACCCGAAGCCCTCAACCAACTCAAACAGCCCGTACAAGTAATGAGTAATCAAGAGTTTAGAAAAATAATTTACTCAGAACTGAAGTACCTCTGCCTACACATGCAATACCTTGAAAAGCCTCTTATTACTTGCTTGCACAATCTCATACAGCTTGATGAACACCTAAGCCGACAACACAGCCCTCAGCTTTCTATCAAGCAAAAAATTAGGGACATGATGCACGGAGTCATCTACAATAACCTCGGCAAGGATACCATCGAAGAAGAAAAAATTAGAAAAATACTCCAAACATTAAGGCTTGCTTGAAAAGATGATTTTTTCTGGGCATATCCAAAAATAATTGCGACCTTTACATAGCATCTATCGATTTTGAAGTAGTACCCGCTCAAAAATCAAGACCGTAAAAGCCGTAACATGAAAGCAATATTAGAAGAAATCGCAAAAAATCCTCAGCAGGACTTCACACTTCTTACTGGTCTTGTGGCAGCTATAAGGCCCGCCCGCGCTAAAAACGTTCAGTTTGCTATCTCTCAAATAGAAAACTTGATAGCATTGCTATATACTTATCCTGATTTGAAGGTAAGTTTGTATCAGTATTGGCTTCACCTTACCCACCAACGTACTAGCCTCAGGTTGCTTACTGACCTAGGCATCTACTCTAATCTTGGTTTTTTTACAGAAACCAATAGAAAGATAACACGTAAATTTTTACCCGAAATCCAGAATGAAAATACTTTTATATTTCTGCTAGAAAAAGTATTCCATAAAAAAACCGACCACCTTTGGGTAAGCCAAGTGCCTAAAGAAACTTGGGTAAGGCTGGTACATATGATGGGCATACGCCCAGTAAGAGATATGAAAAAAGACCAACTTTTTACAGAGCAAGTCTTGAACGCATTGGTTATTATTTCGCTCAGAATCACTACCATAGGGCTTGACCCCGAAATAGTGGACAGACTCCCCGAACTAGAAAAATTTGGCTCGCCCTTTTTGGCTCAAAATGAAGAAATAGATAACTATGTCAAGGGACTTAAAAGTAACCCTAACTTTGACCGAAGCACTGAAAATGATGATTTCAAGCAAATTCTAGTGATGCTCTCGCAATGTGATGAGTACGTCAATATCATTAGAAAAAGCCGTGAAAAAAGTGGTATTAGCCTTAATATTACTTATACACTCATTCGGCTTACGCAATACATCCAAAGATTGCGGTTACTGTTGGCTTTTCTGGTCAAAAATGAAAAAATAACCGAATTTGAAGGCGAAATTAATTTTTTCAAACAAGCTGTCAAAGCGAGCAATCAAAAAAATAGTGTTGTCAGGCACTTTGCCAACAACATGAGCCTGTTGGCATTTCAGATTACTGAACACGCAGGCAAAACAGGTGAACATTACATCACCTCTACCCGCAAAGAATACTGGAAAATGTTTCGTGCAGCCTCGCTGGGAGGTCTCATCGTGGCTTTTTTGTGTGTGTTCAAAAATCTAATTGATTACCTCAAACTTCCACTATTTGGGCAAGCATTTATGTATAGCCTGAATTATTCATTAGGTTTTATAAGCATCTATGTTACTCAAGCTGCCTTAGCCACAAAGCAGTCGGCTATGACTGCCACACGCATTGCCCAGTCTTTAGATACCGAACCTGGTAAAAATTCAGAGGACAATGAAAAATTTTCCTTACTTATTGCCAAAGTTTCACGCACTCAATTAGTAGCTTTTGCAGGAAATGTATTGATGGCCTTTCCAGTAGCTATTTTGCTGGGGTGGTTTTACTTCGCCCTGGTAGGCGCACACGTGGTAGATACCAAAAAAGCACAACAAATGCTTGTTGAGCTGCACCCGCTGCATAGTTATGCCTTGTTTCATGCTGCTATTGCTGGAGTATATCTATTTCTAGCAGGCTTAATTTCGGGGTATTATGACAATAAAAATATTTCAAATAAGATTCCTCAACGCATCAAAGCACACCCATTACTAAAAAAAATGTTACCTCAAAAATGGATTAATAAGCTTGCACACTACATAGACCGCAACTTGGGCAGCCTTGCTGGTAATTTTTATCTCGGAATTTTTTTAGGAAGCACAGGTACAGTAGGGTTGATACTGGGGCTACCCTTAGACATCAGACACATTGCTTTTGCTTCGGGCAACTTAGGGATTGCCCTTACTTCACTTACTTATCAGGTAACAGCTTGGGAGTTTTTGGTGTGTGTTGTGGGGGTTTTGGGTATTGGCTTAATGAATTTTATAGTTAGTTTTAGCCTTGCCGTCACGGTAGCAGTACAGTCAAGGCGTATCCATTTGAAAGCCAGAAAAAAACTACTAAGAAGTCTATGGAGATTTTTTATCAAGCAGCCTTCTATTTTTGTCTATCCACCCAAAGATGCTGGGCTTTCTACAACTATGGGCAACATGGAAACAAAAACCCCTACACACAAACCCAAAGACCCAATCTAAACATAGCTGGTGCCCTCTTCGGGCTTGATACGGTCTAGGGTCTGGCAAATGACATACTCTAGCGTACCCTCATCAGTAATGGCAATCTCAAAAATACCTTTTGATTGCATCTCATCAAGAATGGTCTTGGCGTTGCTTACCGACTGACCAAGCACAAGTGCAGCTTCTGTGATGGTGATTCTGCCATTGGCGGCTTGAGCACGTTTGAGTAGGCTTACTTGTGTCTGGTTGATTTGGGCAGTTTTTGCCTTGCGCTGTCCGTCCCAAAGAATCCATATACCCACCGCAAGTGGAAATACACCGAAAAGACACATCAGCACTAACTCAGTGGCAAGGCTATTCTCATAATCTCCTTTGTCTAAGCCGATGAGTACTCCTCCCGTAATGACCACCCCAAAGCCAATCAAGAGAATAGCTCCAATTTTTCTTATCAAAGACATATTTTTTGTGATTAATATTTTTGGTACTGAAAATATAAAGTATGATAAAACTTCTTGTTTTTAGCAAGTATAAGCATGCTAAGGTGTATTGAATCCTTTTTGAAACCTATTTATTGCGATTTTGTGTTAAATTTACTTAAAAAAAAACATTGAACAAACTATATATGTAAGAAATGCTGTTTGTGAGTATTATTAACATACACTATATATAATATACAGTATCCCATTCACTTTCCTTTAAGGAGAAAGCAAGGGCTTCTATTTCTAAACTTCAAAAAAACCGAATAAGGGTACGCCCCGCTGGGGCTAATGACCCTGCCCCTTTGTGATGCTGCCAACAGAACGCCTTCACAAGGCTTTTTAGCACCGTAGGTGCGTACTGTACTGTGGGTAGTAACTTAACATAATTTGAGTATAGCTGCGAAGGAGCGTCCCATTTTTGGTATTGATGGAGTGCCTATTGTTTCTGCCCCGAGGCTATGATGAGATTTAACAAACAAGTTTTTTCAGCATACAGACTTGAATCAAGGACTAGATATTGATTTAACAAGAAAAACGGTTCAAGTATGTACTTAAACCGCTATTGCTTATATACACTGTTGTATATCGTTTATTTCAACCAATTATAAGTATAGTTGGCTACTTCTTCCCAACCATTTTCTCCGGCTATAAAATGATCGCGCCCTTCAAAGATTTTGTGTTCTCTTATGCTTTTTTTGTCTTTGTATTGCTTGAAGTTTGTCTTGTTCAAAGAGGCAGGAATAATATGATCTTCTTTTCCTGAGATAAACAGCATTGGTGCGTGAGCCTTTTTAAAGTTAATTTTGCCTGCTTTTTTCAAGGTTTCTCGTGGAATAT
>CAYZQI010000256.1:1189-4285 GCA_964480455.1 uncultured Cytophagaceae bacterium | reverse complement strand
AAATCATTAAAGAAAAAATAGTAATTATCTGATAATCAAGAAGTAACAGTTTTATTATAATCCGACACGCAAGCCCCCTGTATGTAGCGCAATGATGTGCGTACCTGCGGGAAAATAATCTTTTTGAATCAAGTCAAACAAGCCATAGAATAGCTTGCCCGTATAAATCCACTCAATCGGAATGGTATATTGAGCTGTAAATTCTTCAATAAAACGCATTAATTCGGATGTTTTTTTGGCGTAGCCTCCAAAGTGATAATCTACAATGAGATTGCTCCGTTTTGCCATCATCTCATCAATAGAAAAAGGCTTTTCATTCGGAAATAGCTCAAAATAGGCTTCTAAAAGTGATTTCATGTCATTCCATAAGAAATCTCCTCCCTTGAGTGCCGAAAAACCCAAGACTGTTTGGGAGGCTTTAGTGCCAAGCAGCAGCCCTGCCATAGTAGCCCCTGTGCCACAAGAAGTGGCGAGGTAGTCAAAATCATTATTGATGAGTAATAAAATCTCTTTTAAACCCTCTAATGCCCAAGCATTACTGCCCCCTTCGGGAATTAAATAAAAGTCGCCATATTGTGCTTGCAGTTGTGCTTTGAAATCAGGTTGATTTTTAGCTCTGTAGCGTTCCCTGCTCACAAATTCAAGCTGCATGCCACAAGTTTTTGCATAGCTAAGGGTAGGATTTAGGGGCTCTGTAGGCTCGCCTCTTATAATGCCAATGCTTTTCAAGCCAGCCATTTTTGCGGCTTCGGCAGTGGCATAGATATGGTTAGAATAAGCCCCACCAAAGGTTAAGAGGGTTTCATGTCCTTGTTTTTGGGCTTCCAAAAGATTGTATTTCAGTTTGAAATATTTATTGCCACTTATCTGAGGGTGAATTTTATCTAGCCGAAGCACAGAAACTTGTAATTTTTTACTGCTTATTTCTACTGAGTGAAGTGCTTGCAAGGGTAATTCTTTGGGTACTAGATTCATGTTGGATTAAGAATTAATTTTTTTGACATAAAGCATAAGTTTTCTAACAAAAGTGAGAAAAATACGTGATTTAAAAGATTATTAACATCTTATTAAACCATTATGTCTAACTTCTTCTTTTTGCTAAAATGTATCATTCCTATTACCATTTGTCTGTTGTTGTTAAGTGGTTGTAATCAATCTTTGATACAAAGATGGGAAGACATTCGTATGATGTCTTGGAAGAAGTCGCAAGTTATTACCCATCAAATTAATCTATCAGATACCTCTGCTCAATATACACTGCAACTTGGTTTGAGGCACTGGCAGAGTATATCTCCCAGAGCCATTGTAGTTTCTCTTGGGATTACCAGTCCTGACAAAAAAACTACTACCAAAGACTACACACTCTGGATAAAAGACGACAAAGGAGAGGTGATAGGAGAGGCTATGTTTGAATTGGTAGATTTAGTTCAGACCGTAGAAGCCAATTGGAAAATCACTCAAAAAGGGGATTATATTTTTAAAATACAACAAAAAAGTAACGAAGACCAAATTAAGGACATTATGGAAGTAGGGCTAGTACTTGTAAAAAAATGATGTATTCAAGATTTTGAAGCAATGACTAATTATCCTTAAACAAGACATATTTATTACGTTTGTACTCAAAATAATCTATTATATCTTATCTTTGCCCGAAACATCAATTAAGAAATATTGATTTTCTGCACTCTTAACGAAGAATCACGAGAGAAAAATTTGATATTTTTTGAAATAAAATAGCCAAATGTTCAAAAAAAGCCCAAATACAATTTACTTTTGCTTTCTGAAAATTGTGCAATCAATTGACTTACTTTAAAGAAAGCCTTTAATATACAACAACTACTCGTAGATGAATACCAAAATAACTATACTACTCATAGATGACGACCCCATTAATAATATTGTAAACAACAAATTATTAAAGAAATTTGATGCTTCCCTTGAAATAGTAGAGTTTTTGAATGCCCGCAGTGCCTTAAAATATTTACAAGCTCCTGCTTCTCAACTTCCTAATTATATTTTACTTGATATTAATATGCCCGAAATGAATGGCTGGGAATTTCTTGATAAATACCAGCCTCTAAAACTTCCTTGTAAACTATTTCTACTAACTTCCTCCATAGCTCACGAAGACATCAAAGAAGCCAAAAACTATCCTGCAGTGAGAGGATTTCTTACCAAACCCCTTGAAGAAGATAAAATCCGCAAAATATTTAGTGAATAAATCAATTAAATAAAATGAAAATCATCTGTATTGGAAGAAATTATGCGGCACACATTGCCGAACTCAACAACGAAAAACCTGACGAACCCGTCATTTTTACCAAGCCTGATACCGCACTTCTCAAAAATAATGAGTCTTTTTATTACCCAGAATACAGCAAAGATATTCACTATGAAGTAGAATTAGTGCTTCGCATCAGTAAAGAAGGCAAATACATAGAGGAAAAATTTGCTAAAAATTACTTTGATGCCATTGCCTTAGGCATAGATTTTACAGCACGCGACCTTCAGGGAAAGGCAAAAGCAAAAGGACTGCCCTGGGCATTGGCAAAGGGTTTTAATGGCTCTGCGCCCATTTCATCATTTTTACCTGTTGATATGTTTGAAGACCTCAAAAATATCAATTTTAGCTTAAACGTCAATCAAGAACTCAAACAAGCAGGCAATACTTCTATGATGTTGTATGATTTTGAGTACATCATTGCATATATTTCGCAATTCATCACCCTCAAAACAGGCGATTACATTTTCACAGGTACGCCCGAAGGTGTAGGGCCAGTTGTGATAGGCGATAAATTACAGGGTTTTATTGAAGATAGACTGATGTTTGATTTTGAGGTAAAATAATCCCTCAATCTAAAAGTGCTATGCCTTGGGAAAAGTAAAAAGTAACTTTATCATTATTTTTTTTTAGTGGTTCTATGACAATTTTTATAGATTATAGTATTTTTACTTGATGATGTTTTGTAAAAACCTGATTATCAAACTTGTAAGGTTTTGAAAACCTTACAAGTTTATCCCTTACACAAAATTTTTCAGAGAACCTTTTTATTTACTGATTATGAGCATACTAGAAGCTCACAATTCATAATTTCC
>CAYZQI010000256.1:0-1179 GCA_964480455.1 uncultured Cytophagaceae bacterium | reverse complement strand
AAATACTATACCCAAATCAGATTCAAGCTTGTTGCTAATCAGGGACGGGGTCGCTCTGAGCGACCCCGTCCCTAATACAGACTGGGTATGTTATTTATTAAACATTCCCTTATTTCTTTTTATTTACTGATTATGAGCATACTAGAAGCTCACAATTCATAATTTCCATAGAGTAGCATAGCAAAAAACATTTCTCCGCTCATGAATACATTACTTGCTTACTTACGCTTGATGCGCCCAGCCAATTTACTTACCGCGGTTGCCGATATTTGTTTGGGTTATGCTGCCTCGGGCTTGCTTATCAAAGCCTCTGGATTACTGAACTATACCCCCATAGATTATGTAAATTTTCATTGGCTTATCTTTGCCACCATAGGGCTTTATGGAGGGGGCGTAGTCTTGAATGATGTTTTTGACTATCAGCTAGACCAAAAAGAACGCCCCGAACGCCCACTGCCAAGTGGGGCAGCTTCTTTGTGGGGGGCTTCTTTGCTGGGTACAGGCTTGCTTTGTGGAGGGGTATGGGCAGCCAGCCAAGTAAATATGCTAAGTACTTGGATAGCCCTTGCAGTGGTGTTTCTTGTGCTTTTGTATGATGCCTTTGCCAAACACCATGTATTTTTTGGGCCTCTTGTGATGGGTTTGTGCAGAGGGGGCAACTTGGCACTAGGTATGAGTATTGCCCCTGAGTCTTTGCTCGCATTGTGGTTTCTGCCCATTGTGCCAGTGGTGTATATTGCTGCGATTACGCTCATTAGTCGTGGAGAAGTGAAGGGAGGCAACCGCCCCGCATTGCTTACAGGTGCTTTGATGTATGGCTTAGTATTATTGGCTATTGTTGGGCTGTATTTTTACCCAAGGTTTCACTTGCTACGTGCGCTGCCTTTTGGTGTGTTGTTTGCTTACCTGATTTTTTCAGCTTGGTGGAGGGCTTGGCAAAATATGGAAGCCAAAAATATTTTTAAAGCCGTTAAAGCAGGTGTATTGGCACTGATTGTATTAGATGCCACACTTGCCGCAGGTTTTGCGGGCTGGGAGTATGGCTTGGTGGTTTTGTTATTGTTGCCTATTTCTATGGGGCTTGGAAAGCTATTTGCTATTACTTAGTAAATTAGACATAGCACCCTCTTCTATCTAAGGAAAGTTTTAGTGCAAATGAAAGGGTTTGTATGGGGGGGG
>CAYZQI010000255.1:0-4349 GCA_964480455.1 uncultured Cytophagaceae bacterium | reverse complement strand
AGCGAATATACAAATCTTTTTTGATGAGGCTCAACCTAGCGAAACCTAAGTACAAGTATCGTTCTATAAACAAACATTTCACTAAGCAAACGCTCACTATCCATGAAAAATCAACAATTACTCTTTTCTTTTTCTTTTTTTATTTTGTTGTCAAGCCTTACAATTTCCACAAAAGCCCAAGTAGCGCAAGGGGCATTAGGGTATTTTAATGACGCATTATTGTTTTCGCGTACCTCATTTGGGGGAACGGCGCGCTTCCAAGCAATAGGAGGAGCCAATACGGCTCTTGGAGGAGACATTAGCAACATCAATGCTAACCCAGCGGGGCTGGCTTTTTTCAGACGCTCAGAGATGACCCTCAGCCCTGGTTTTTTATTGGGGCAGACTAGCACCGATTTTTATGATGCAGGTTTTTTGGATAATACTGTAGATGATGGCAAAAACAACTTTAATGTAGCCAACTTTGGGGTAGTATTTTCCCAAGCAAAAGAAGACCACGAGCCAGGTGCATGGCGAGGAGGGGCACTTGGGCTCTCTATCACGAGGGTCAATAATTTTCAAAATCAATTTAGCTATAATGGTTTTAACTTTAGCTCTTCTAAGAGTGATTTTTATGTAGAGCAAGCCAATGGAATTTCTACGGGAGATTTAGAAAACTTAGACTTGCTTCAATATGAATACCAACGAGCGGCTTATTTTGCTTTTTTAGTAAATCCTTTTGAAGATGGTAGCAATGAGTATTTTACATTTGCACGCAATGAAAATGAAGAAATTTTTGCACCCATTTTCCAAGAAGAGTTGGTAGAGAGCAGAGGTGCTCAATACCAGATTGCTTTCTCGGCAGCAGGCAATTATGATGATAAGTTTTATTTTGGAGGAACTTTAGGGCTTTCTGTACTCAATTACCGTCAAGATAGAAGGTATGCCGAAGATTTTATTGATGCTACCGACTCTAATGGTGCATTTTCTTTCATTGACCGGTTTAGCGAAACCAACCGACTGAATGTAACTGGTACAGGTATCAATGCTACTGTGGGTATGATTTTTAGACCTATCGATGCTTTCAGAATAGGGGCAAGTATCAGTACACCTACCTTTTTTGCAATGAATGAAGAGTTTAATACTACTTTTAGCTCTAGCATTTTTTCAGCAACGGACCCCGAATTGGTGGATAACTTTGAGGAGGCTACACTACCAGGTAGTTTTAATTATAGTCTCCGTACACCCTGGCGTGCCACGGTAGGAGGAGCTTTCTTTTTCAAGAAATATGGATTTATCTCGCTAGATGCAGAATACGTACTCTACGACAAAATGAACTTGCGCAATCGAGAGTTTTCAGGCGTATTTGATGCAGATAATGAGACCATTGAGCAGCTTTACCAACCCACACTCAACATCAGAGCGGGAGGCGAACTGCGCTATAATGCTTTTAGATTCAGAGGTGGTTTTGCCCTAGAGGGCGATCCTTTTAGTGATTTTAGCAGTGGCAGTACCTTTGATAGAAGTATTACACGCATTACAGGTGGGTTGGGCATTCGTCAGAAAGAATGGTACGCCGATTTGGGGGTGATTCACTCACAGTTCAATAGTACTTATCAGCCATACTCTTTTGAGGCGGGCAGTATTTATGAAGGGCTTGCTCCTTTTACAGAGATTCGCAATCGTTTTACCAATGTGATTCTGAGCTTAGGCTTCTTTTTTTAATGTTTTGGGTTCTAAGGGTTTTCTAGTGTTGCGTTTCGGTTATTCTGTCGGAAATTTCATGACAAAAAGTGGGTTTTAAGGACGGGGTCGCTTTGAGCGACCCCGTCCTTGTAGCAAGACCTTATCCGACAATTTAGCATAAATGCAACACTAGCCTAGTCAGCTAAATTTAATAAAGAGGGCATTTATAGACATTCCACTTTTTAAAAAAGTGGAACGTCTTTTAGCCCTTATCTATTTTTTGAAATTCCCCTTTTGGTGCATTATAAAATATCAATTGTTTAGACTACAAAACCCCTAGAACCCAAAACTGACTCGTTTATTTCAAAATGACCACCTCTACACGGCGATTCTCCAATGCCATCCAAGGTTCTTTTTCTTCCAGCCAGATAGGGCTTGTTCTGCCAAGTGCCTTCACTTTGATACGGCTAGGTTGTATGCCTTTTTGCAAGAAAAATTCCTGTACCTTAGCGGCTCTTTCTTCTGAAATTCGCTGACAACCCTCATCAGTTCCTGTCAAATCTGAGTGTCCATAAATCACAATCTCAGCACTCTGATACTGGTTTAAGTAATCTATGATAAGCATCAATTTATCCACATCATAGCTATCAGATTTATTAAAATCATAATTACTTACTACTTGTGGAGGCGCAACTGCTTGCTTGGGTGCGGCTATGGGCTTCTGATTTTTAGAAGTTCTTTTCACACGTATTATCTCATCATCATCTTCATCTTCACTTTGCGTGATTTGAATAACACGTGGCTTTTTATGGATATTTCCTGTGGGTGCAAGGCTTTGTGAAGTACTTCCCTGATTACCAATGCCTAGATTACTTCTGTAGCCCTCATAAGCATTCAGGTCAAAGCCATTGCCTATGACTGTAGTACCTGTTACTTTTTTATTTTCTTGCAAGTTGAAATACTCTAACTGGGTTGTACGTTCGCCTTCTTTGGCATTGGGCTTGTAAGTGATTTCATAGTAATACTTGAAGAGATAAGGCAATTCTTGATAAATGTCTGTGATAGCCGTTTCATCTTCTATCTCATAGTGCTTACCATCGCCAAGGATAGCCATTCTAGAGAGCAAAGCAGTATTGGTGCCTGTGCCAAACGAAACAGGAAAAACCCTTATATTTTGCGCCCTTGCTTGCAGTATAAAGTCTTGTGCTGTTGATGCGTGTGTTTTCCAATAGCTGAATGAAGAATTTTCTTGTCCATCAGTAAATAGAATGAGTACTTTGGGTTTCTCAGATTTTTCAATGGCTTTGATTCCTTCAGATGCGCCTGCATAAAGTGCTGTAGAGCCTCCTGACAGCCCCTTGAATTTAGCATCTTGAATGATTTTTTGGACACTTGTTTGTCGCTCAACGGCACGTACAAGGTCATCATCAAATTTCACGATGGATATTTCGTCAAGTGCCATTTTACTTTCAATCAGATTTTTAGCAGCCGACTCTAAACTTGGAATGTTGCCATACATAGACCCGCTGTAATCCATCGTGAGAGAGATGGCATAAGGTTCGGTATTATTTTCATTAAATTCTTTTACTTCAAAATCATCTACTTCAAATTGTTCCCCTTCTATCTTTTCAATGACAGAGAGAAAGTATTTTTTTCGTATTTCTTCATCTTTGGCAAGTCCTGTTACAAAATTACCCTTAAAATCGTGGGCGAGTACATACATTTTGATTTCTTCGGGGTACTTGCTTCGGTCATAGCCAAATACCTCAAGCTCATATTTTCTATCTTCTTGTAGCTGGGTTATGGGTACATTACCTCTGATGTAAGCACGTTCGTTTTTTACCCTAATGCTGTGCGAGGTTTGCTCTATGGATTTATCAGGTAGTTCTACCACAAGTGTATAGGTAGCATCTTCTTCAGGATAAAATACAAAACCTCCTTCGGGCGGCAGTTTATCTACTATCATCTGGTCGTTTTCTTTGAGGTAAATTCGCTTGGCATCAGGCACGGCACGCCATTGTAAGGTAGCTTCTTTTCCTTTGTTGATTACGTTTATACCTGTCAGGTATGCGTTGCGTACTTCAACAGTAAAACTACGTCTTAATCCTCTTGCTTCCAAAAAGTACTTAGTAGTGCGTGTGGGTTTTACTTTTACAAGTCCTTCCTGCTCAAGATTATCTTTGAGTAATGCCAGTTGTTTATTAGGGAGTTGCTCTTTGAGGCTTGCTTTTATGGCGTGGCTCAATGTCCAAGATAATTGAGCGGTTTCTCCAGGCAGTATTTCAGCAGAGCCATACAAAGAACCTTCTATTATATTGAGAGTGAGCGACTTACCTCTTATTTTATTACCTTTTTTGGCTTTTATTCTATATGTCTTTCCAATTGGAGGCACGAGTACTATTTGTGAGCCTTTTGGGGCTACTTTTTCTTTGTTGAGATAGACCTTTCGAGCGTGGAGTACTTCCCAAGTGAGTAGAGTGCTGTCGCTTCCCTCAGCGATAGGTTTACCTGTGAAATATTCAATGCTCGGTTTAGCACAGTTGGAGAGCAAAAAAATAAGTGAAAGTGCATATAGAATTTGCACAATGAAAGCTTTGTTCATATATGAGATGCTGTTTAGTTAGTAATGCGATAGTGTAAATAATTAGTTGATAAGTTTTTTGTTATATTCAAACGCCCAGAGT
>CAYZQI010000254.1:4221-4357 GCA_964480455.1 uncultured Cytophagaceae bacterium | reverse complement strand
TAGAGCCAAGTTCTCCAAAAAGCCAAACCAGCATTGCTGGTTTGGCTTTTTTTATGATGTATTGATTGTTTTATTGCCTAGCCCTCAGCACCGATTTTAATGCAAATTCAGGATTTTTTATTGTCATGCCGTAGGC
>CAYZQI010000254.1:0-4121 GCA_964480455.1 uncultured Cytophagaceae bacterium | reverse complement strand
ATCTGCTGTACTGCGTAGCCCTCAGCACCGATTTTGATGCAAATTCAGGATTTTTTATTGTCATGCCGTAGGCATCTGCTGTACTGCGTAGCCCTCAGCACCGATTTTGATGCAAATTCAGGATTTTTATTGTCATGCCGTGGGCATCTGCTGTACTGCGTAGCCCAAGGCATCAGCTTTGATGGAAACACAAGTAAAAATGTTATTATAAAAAAATTTTCTATAAAAACACACTTTTTTCTTGCACGTTTCTTACACAGCTATTACATTTGCACCATAAATATTCTTCTTTCCAGATTCTCATTATAATTTATTGATATTCGATACCAAATCAATGTGAAAGGCTTTTGTGCCTGAGCCAGTATTTTTGTAAATGCTGCCATAAAGAACTACAATGAGTTAAAACTCTGATTGCACAATGGTATTTTTACATAAAATGACAATTGTAAGTATTTGAAAGGTAACTAAGTGTAATTTCTAACACCTTAACTTAGAGTAGGTCTGTCTTGAAAATTTTGAATTTAACCAATAAAGAAATGCCTCCATTCATATTATGTACTTTTATTAACTAAATTTTCTTTTTATGAAATACACAAACTGTTTTTTATCCAAATTCCATAAATGGAGATACACCCCATTTTGGATAGGAGTGATCTTCCTTTGCCTACTGAGCATTGGGAGCATCCAGGCACAGGAACTCTACTATTACAGTGGAGGGAAGAAAATACCTCTGAAAGAAGATAAATCTTCCGCTATCATTCAGTTCAAAGAAAATACTGATGTTGCGGGAACTATCTCTAGAACCAAGTCTTCTCAATCTTTGAAAGAAGTAAAGGTACATCCTACACGCAGAAGGGCAATACTTCATTTTGAGAATACTCTGAAGGCAACACCTACGCAGTTAGGTCGCGATTACTTCACAAATACCGAGCGGGTAGAGAGTATCTGTTATGCTTACCAACTTGAAGGCGGCATGCAGATGTGGCCTACTAACCAAGTGCTACTGAAATTAAAGCGAGGAGCATCTATTTCATCTCTTCAAGCACTCATGAGTAGGTACCAAGCGAACTACCTCAGTACAAATCACGAAATGGTGATTCTAAAAATCGCAAATGCTCAAAATGCTTTAATTTTGTCTAACTTGATATATGAAAGCGGCTTGGTAGAATGGGCACATCCTGATTTCTTTGCTGAGATTATTCACTATGATACTCCAGATTTGTTCACCAATGAAGATAATTTCAACAATGATCCTCTCCTACCAGAGCAGTTTCAGATGAATAACACAGGTCAGACCATTGATGGATTTCCTGGATTAAATGATGCTGATTGTAATGCACTAGAGGCTTGGAATATTACCAGAGGCTCTTCTGATATTATTGTGGCAGTCATAGATGATGGAGTAGAAGAACATGAAGATTTAGGGAATGTCTTACCTGGCTATACACCTACAAGACCTCAAGAGAATGGAAGACCTGGTAATAACCCTGACAATAATGAGCACGGACAAGCTTGTGCAGGTATCATTGCTGCCTTGCACAATGACATTGGTGTAGCGGGAGTTGCTCCCAATGTAAAAATCTTGCCCATCAATATTTTTACAAGAGAGGAAACTTCTGTTGATATAGCCAATGCGTTCTACTGGGCAGCCAACAATGGAGCTCACGTTATCAGTAACTCTTGGGGATATCCCAATTCATGTGGTTTTTTTGATGATGCAATCGAGCAGGGAATACGACATGCCGTTACGGAAGGGCGTGGAGGGAAAGGATCAATAGTAGTATTTTCTTCTGGAAATGGATATCAAACCTGTGTTAATTATCCAGCTTCCAATCTAAATGTTATTGCAGTAGGTGCCTTTGCTAACAATGGTGTGATTTCAGCTTACAGCAACCAAGGTACAGCACTTGATATTGTTGCACCCTCCAATAATATAAGTGCCCCTAATGCATCTGGTCAAAGATCTTTAATTGGAGCATATGTCCGCACTATTGACAGAATGGGAGCGGAAGGCTACAATGCTGGGAACTATACTAATACATATGGGGGAACTTCAGCAGCTTGTCCAGTAGTGAGCGGAGTAGCTGCCCTTGTACTTTCAGTGAATCCTGACCTAACGGATGCACAAGTGAAAAATATTCTATACACTACTGCGATTGATATGGGAGTACAAGGGAGGGACGATACTTTTGGTCATGGCAGAGTGAACGCATTTGGAGCGATACTAGCAGCTGCTAACCCAAATAATTCAGCCCCAGTAGCAGCGATAAGTGCTACTCCTGTCTCAGGAGATGCTCCCTTAGTGGTCAATTTTGATGCCTCAAGTTCGACAGATGCAGATAATGATAACCTTACCTACACTTGGGATTTTGGTGATGGCAATGCAGGTAGTGGAGGTATAACAAGTCATACATACAATATGCCTGGGCAGTATGAGGCAGTACTTGCCGTAAGTGATGGACAATCTGTGAGTTTTGCCAATATACAGATAAATGTAAATTGTCCAGCCCCAGTCATTACCTTACCCACAGACATAGTTGTAGATACAGATGAAAGTACTTGTGATGCAGTGGTGAATTATGCCTTACCAATAGTAACAGATTATTGTAGCACTATTCCTAGAAAACTGAGTCAAACAACTGAAATTATAAATACATCTTTTTCTTGTCCCTCAGATGTAAATGGTAACCTACGTATTTATGACTTAGTAGCAGAAGGGATTACACAGGCTTATCAAATCCAAAATATTGATGTAGGTATTCGAAATAGTAACGGTAACTCTAGTATAACAGTCAATTTGTATTTGGGTAATCAAATCACTCAGCCTATTGGTACTTACAGGGTACCCATAGCTAGTAGTATAACTCCATTTGCAACTACAAACATTAATGTGCCTGCAGGCAGTAATTTTATAAGGAGTGTTCCGATGAATGTATTACTGCCAGCTAATAGTGTAGTATATGTTGAAGTGGTTTCATCAGCCTCTCAAGGTATTACTATAGGCTATTACAATTCTGGATCATCCTCTAACCCAGAAACTGCTTCAGGTTACCTGAGTTGCAGTGGAAATACTCTTAGTTTTAATTATAATCCACCGCAAAATCTTGGTAATCCAAATCTTTCACTTGTATTATCTCTTAGTGGTTCAGTTGTTGTTGAAGCAATCCAAACCGCAGGTTTAGCTTCTGGTGCTACTTTTCCTCTTGGTGTAACAACAAATACTTTTGAGGCAACTAATGCAGGTGGGAATACAACTACTGAATCATTTACAGTTACAGTACGAGATGTAACGCCTCCTATCGTACCCACACTGCCTGACATCACGGCTGAAGTTGCCGTAACCGTCACTCCACCTACCACCACAGACAACTGTGCAGGAGAAGTAACAGGTACTACAGATGATCCATTAGAGTACGCCACACAAGGTGTTTACCAAATTACTTGGACATTTGATGACGGCAATGGCAATACCAGCCAAGCCACTCAAAGTGTCATCATACAAGATGTTACTCCGCCCTCACAGCCTCTACTCATCCGTAGCAATGCCGATGAAACCTCACTTACTATTCAAGTAAATGCCATCGACAATGTGGGCATCGCCAGTTATGAATGGTTCGTGGGAGGCCAATCTGTGGGTACAAGCAGTGATAATCCCTTTGTTTTGAGCGGTTTGATGGCTTGTACTGCTTATGAGATTCGTGCCAAAGCTATAGACCTTGCAGGGAATGAATCAGCATTGAGTGGGATTTATACATTCTCTACGGTGGATTTAACCCCACCAGTTACCCCGATGCTTACAGCTGTAACAGGTGAATGTTTAATTACCGTAACTGCACCAACAACTACAGACAATTGTGCAGGCACAATCACAGGAACCACTACCGACCCACTAATTTACTCATCACAAGGCACTTACCAAATCACTTGGACATTTGCAGATGGCAATGACAATAGTACTACGGCAACTCAAAGCGTAATTGTAGAAGATATTACCGCCCCTACTATTACCTGCCCTGCCAATATCAGTGAAACAGTCGCTTTTGGTGTTGCAGGCAAAGTCATCACGTATGATGAGCCTACTTTCAGCGACAATTGCGAAGGCGCAAGTATCCAATTGATGG
>CAYZQI010000253.1:0-4377 GCA_964480455.1 uncultured Cytophagaceae bacterium | reverse complement strand
TGATGCGTTTTTGTTCTTCTTCTTCAAATTTTTTGAGGTTCTGTTCGGCTTCTTCGGTTTTAGCTTTAGCTTCTTTGGTAGCTTTATTGGCATTGTGCCACTGCAAGAGGGCAAAGCCACTGAGCAGCAATAAGCCTATCACAAAGGCAGTTACGCCTATTCTGATGGCACGGTTGCGTTGTTTTTGGGCTAGTTTCTCGCGGGTGATGGCTGTTTGGCTATCCTTGATGAGTTGCCTTTCCTCGGTGTTGAGGCTGAGTTTGTCTAGGTAAGGCAGTAAGATATTGAGTTGTTTTTCTGTAAAAAGGGATTTGCCAAAAGCAAGCTGATTGGCAATGAGTCGGTCTATTTCGAGCAGGGCGATTTCTTCGTCAGAGCGTTTAGCAGCAATTTGCTTGGCGAGCGTGTCGTGGCTTACTTCGTAGAGTTCGTCTTTTTCGGAGTAGCGCAAGATACGTGCATTCACAAAGGCAGTGATACTGGTTTTGGCAAGGCTATGCAAGTCAGGGGAGAGGCGTTCTAGCAGCATGGCTTCGGAGAGGGGTTCTTTAGTGCCTTCTAGGGTAGCAAAGGGCGAGAGGATTTTCCAGATTTGCTCATCTTCGGTTTTATTTTTTTTGGCAATTCTGATGACCTGCTCTTCCAAGAAATCCCGCAGTACATTGCCAATGTCGCCCAGTTTGTTGAGTTCCTCAAGGCTGAACTCTGCCTCTGTTTGTAGGGCTTCATCTTGGGTAATTTGTCGGTAGAGTTTGTCTAAGAATACCTGCAGGTAGGGCAGTTGAATGGTAAGTGATTTTTCTTCGCCTCGTATTTTCTGAAAGATAGCCTCTGTGAGGGCTTTTTTTTCGGTGGCTTTGAGGCTTACATTGGTTTTAGTGTTTTTATCTATGCCATTGAGTACCTGTCGTACCTTGTCGAGGTTCATGGGTTCTATGCGTATTTTCTTGCGTAGTAGCTCAGGCACAGCTTTCTCAAACTCATAGAGATAGCCAAGGTATTCTTCGCGGATAGAAAAAATAATCTTGACGGGCTGCTCTACTTTGAGAATTTCTTTGATGGTCTGCACAAACTGCTGCTGCTCGGTTTTGTTGCCTAGTAGGTAGAGTTCTTCAAACTGGTCAAAAATCAGGTAAATGGGCTTAAAATGCCTGAGATACACCGATTTGAAGAGTTTCTCGAGTGGTGAAAGGGCCACAACATTGTCTCCGCCTGCCTCCTCAAACCAGTCGAGGTCATCTGCTTGGCTTTCTTCTCCTGCTGCTTCGCTGAGTGCCTTGCTGATGGAGTCGTTGATATTTTGGTTGCGCCGAATGGGGATAGGTAGCCAATCGTGGCTCTGGAATTTATTTGCCAAACCACATTGGATAAGGCTACTTTTGCCCGTGCCAGAAGCACCATAGACCAGTATCAAATCGCCCTGAAAAAGCATTTGATAGAGGTTTTCTATCTCGTCTTCTCTGCCAAAGAAGATGTCTTTGTCGGCTGCTGTATAAGCATCTAAGAATTTGAATGGATATATTTTTTTCATTTTTTTTAAGCCTCCTCAAATAAGCTATCAAAATCATCATCAGTATTTGTATTACTTGTATTTTCACTACCCAAGAGGGCTTCTCTGGCAAGCCCAAACTGGGTGATTACATTGTCTATGTTGAGTTGGGTATATTTTTCTTTGTCGCCTATTATCTGGCTAATGTCTGTGGTGTGGGCAAGCACATTGTTGAGTTCTAGGGTTTGTACGGTGGCATCTTCCAGAAAGAGGTAATCTAGGTTCTCTTGTGCTGTAAAGCTGAGGTGATGGAAGAAACAAATCCTTGCGCCTGTTTCGCCTGTGAGGGCGTGGTAATCTATCACAAATGGGAAGAGGTTAATGCTTTCGCTGTAATCATCACCTTTGTAGAGTAAGACCGCATCAGTAGCAATGCTTTGGGGCGTATAGTTAAATTTTTCGGCATCTTTGTTTGCCTTGCTGTCTATGCCCAGTGCTGTGTAGCGGTGTATGTAGTGCGGTGGGGGCATATTGCGTACATTTTTGTAGCCTATCTCTTTGATGGCAGCCATTTTGTAATTTGCCAAAAAAGCAAAGTGCTGCAGGAGTTGGGCAAGGTGCAACTCGGCTTCCCAGCAGTCAGTGATGTTGTAGATATATTGCGGGTTATTTTTATTTTTTTGCAGCGCATCGCTGAGGGCTTGCAGTGCCTCGCTGAGTGGTTTCAGGGCTTTGAGGGCTTCTTCAAAGTTTTTCATCTCCGCAAAAGGGAGTGCTAAGGCTTGTTGTTGGTAGTAGCCGTAGAGCGTTGCTAAGAGGGTATGCTGCTGCAAAAAGTTAGGTTCAAAAGCCCTTTGAAAAAAAGTATTGTCCAGCACTTCTTTTTGATGCATAGCAAGGCTTTGGGCTTGCTTTTGTTGAATATCCCAAAGCTTAGAGAGCAGCGTAAAAATGACTAGTTCCTGAGACAAGTAAGCTGTAAAAAGGCATTTCTCTACATAGTCCAAATGCTTTTGGTTTTTAGACTTGCTGTTGTCTTGGGCAATGGCGAGGAGCTTGCTGAGTTGTATGCCTACACAGCCTACTAGGCTATATACCATTACTTCTTTGGCTTTTTTGGCATATTTGTCTTGGCTTTCCCAGCCTTTGATGTTGTTTTTTTCTACATATTGCCTTATTCTTTGTGCATCGGGGCTGTAAGGGCTGATGGCCTCTATGAGTTGTTTGGTGAGCATCTCGTTCAATGTGGGTACTTTTTCTATCTCTCCCGTGCTGGCACCTATTTGTTGTGCAAAGACACGCAAGATTTGGTCGAAATCCCAAGGAGCTTTGCTTGCGATAAAGATGCCTTTCAATTCTGAGAAGCGTGTTTTTTGATGGGCAGATAGTTGGCTTTGTAGCTTGTCCACCTCTTCAAAATAGCCTGCTATATTGCCTTCTTCTAAGAAGGTGAGGGCTTGTTTTATGGTTGTGTGCATTGTTGTCAAGGATTTTAGTCAAAAGAAAGGCTCAAATTAAATGCTTTCCTGAGAAACTACAAGAGATATACCATTTATTTGTTTTGTGGGGAGGTATTTTGGAATAAAGATTGGCAGAGGTTGCCTATTCTGAGAACATAGCTATTTCTCTAACCATTACCCCCAAATCTCAGGATAGTACAAAACTAAGATATGATTTGGGGGTATTAGGGTGTAGAAACTTGTGGAGAATACCAGATTCGAACTGGTGGCCTCTTGCATGCCATGCAAGCGCTCTAGCCAACTGAGCTAATCCCCCTTTTTTTAGTGACTGCAAATATAGAGGGGTTTTAAATTAAACCCAATAATATCAGCCAAAAAAATTGATGACATACTGCAAAAACAAGATGTGCTTTTTTTTTGGTTATTGCAAGTATTGAGTAAAAATACTACACAATACCATAAAATATTTAGTGTAAAATGGATTTATCCTAAATTTTCATCGCACAGCTTTGCGGGGAATTGCCGAAGGAAGCCTGCTCATCATCTCCTGATTGAGTAAATCTGTCGATTGAGTGAAGGACGCCACATTAATTGCGCTGTTTCCCTGCCGTCCAATAAGCACTACCTCGTCGTTTACAGCTACATCGAGAATATGGCTTACATCTATCATGAATAAGTTCATATTGACCAAGCCTACAATAGGGGCTTTCTTACCCTTAACTAGAACCTTGCCCTTATTAGAAAGCCCACGAGGGTAGCCATTGGAGTAGCCCAAAGGAAGCACCGCAATCTTCATGTCTTTAGGGGCTTGAAAAGCTGTTCCATAGCCAATGAACTCTCCTTCCTTCACCGTTCTAACATCCATAATGTCTGTTTTCCAAGTGAATATGCGCTTCAATGCAGTCTCCTTATTTTTCCCGTTGACGTTCAGATGGTGATAGTACACATCTGGACTTGGCCAAAAGCCGTATTGGGCTACTCCTACCCTCACCATGTCATAGCGTGAGTCGGGGTAAGAGAGAGCTGCCGCCGAAGAAGCTAAGTGCCTAAATTTAGGCAGGTAAGATTTTTTCTTGCAAATCTGATAATACTGCTGGTAGCGCTTAAACTGCTTTTTGATTTTAAAGTCATTGGAGAAGTTTTCTGCCCCTCCAAAATGGGTGCACAGGCCTTCAAACTCAAAACAATCATTATTTTTGCGCATGAAGTCTATGCTCTTGCTAAAGTCCTCCATTTCCAGACCCGTCCGGTTAGCTCCTGTTTCTACCTCTATATGAACAATGGCTCTCTTCCCCAGCTTCTTGGATTCTTCTGCTACAAGAGGAAGTCGCTCGTAATTGAACACGTAAAATTCAATTCCATGCTCAATAGCCCAAGGTATATCTGTATTATACAAAATACCCATAATCATAATTCGAGTATTGGGCT
>CAYZQI010000252.1:0-4402 GCA_964480455.1 uncultured Cytophagaceae bacterium | reverse complement strand
GAAGATGAAATTTTATCCATTGATATTTCAGATATGTATGGCACTCGCCTGGCTTCTTGGCAACTCAAAGAACCTACACAGGTTTATACCCTACAAGTAGCGCATCTTTTATCGGGAGTTTATATTTGCCATATCCAAACCAAGCGAGGCTACCATACCAAGCGTTTTGTGATAGAGTAAATTTCAACGAAGGCTTCACGTCTAGCAAAGCCTTCGTTGATAAGGCTACCCAACCAACTTCTTACCTCTACGTTGCAAACTCCTAAATGTGAAATATTTTTCTATTTCTACAAGAACATAAATCAATATTCCTACCCCAACGATATACACCCAGTCCACAAGGCCTAAGGCAGCACTCTGAAAGGCTACTTGCATAAAAGGGGCATAGGTATAAAGTAACTGAAGCACTACCATAATGCCTATACCCCCTAGTACCCACATATTGGTAAATAGACCTAGTTTAAACATATTATAGCGTAATGAACGACAGTTGAATAGATAAAAAATTTCTCCAAATACAAATATATTGACAGCAATGGTGCGAGCTACTTCCTTGGTTTCGCCATTGCTCAGAGCAATGTCAAAGAATATAAAAGCACACAAACACAGCAGCATACCTACTAGAGATATTCGGATAATCAAAGGAAGGCTCAATATCTTTGCCTTTGGGCTGCGTGGGGGGCGTTGCATAATGTTGGGTTCTTTTGGCTCAAATGCGAGGGTCAGCCCGAGTAGCACTGCAGTAGTCATATTAATCCATAAAATTTGAACAGGTAAAATGGGCAGAGTTGCACCCAGCATCACTGCTACCAAGATAATCATACCTTCGCCAAAATTGGTAGGCAGTGTCCAAGTAATGAACTTGATAAGGTTGTCATAAACACCGCGCCCTTCTTCTACGGCGGCAGCAATGGTAGCAAAATTATCATCAGTGAGTATCATATCAGCAGTTTCTTTTGCCACATCTGTTCCTGTGATTCCCATAGAAATTCCAATGTTTGCCTGCCTGAGTGAAGGCGCATCATTGACTCCATCGCCTGTCATGGCAATGATATGCTCATGAACTTGCAGTGCTTTGACAAGGCGCAGCTTGTCTTCGGGCGATACTCGTGCAAACACATTGATGTTGGCGGCATATCTTTCTAAGGCTTTGTCATCTAGTTGGGTAATTTCTTTGCCTTTAAGTACAGCTTCAGTACCCTCAGTTGGAGGAGTAGTGGGTAAGATACCTATTTTTTGGGCAATGGCAAGGGCAGTGAGTGCGTGGTCGCCTGTAATCATTTTTACTTCAATCCCAGCTTCGTGGCAGGCTTTTACGGCAGCCATGGCTTCGGGGCGAGGTGGGTCTATCATGGCTTGCAAGCCTAGAAATACAAGCCCTTCGGTTACATCTTGGTGTGAAATTTTTTCTTGTTGTTTAGGAAGGGTTTTCATGGCAAAAGCCAGCACACGCAATCCCTCACTTGCTAGGGCATCGGCTTTTTGATGATAAAATTCGGAATTTATTTCGTTCAATGTACCATCAGCGTGCATTACCTTATTACATCTTGCTAATATAGATTCTACTGAACCTTTGAGGTAGAGGGTATTGCTTTGTTCAGCATCTGTTTGGTGTAGGGTTGCCATGTATTGGTGTTGCGACTCAAAAGGGATAGTATCTAAGCGCGGCTTCAGTTGCTCAAGGTCTTTCTCACTTAAACCTGCTTTTTGTGCTGCCACTAGCAAAGCCCCTTCGGTAGGGTCACCTTCTATGTGCCATTGGTGTTCTTCGTTATGCTTCAAGGTTGCTTCGTTGCATAGCAAGCCAGCTTCTAAGCAGGTTAATAAAGCCTTGTGCGAAGCAGGGGAGAGGCTTTGTTGCTGATGGCTAAACGCACCTTGAGGTTCATAGCCTACGCCCGATACTTCAATGCTGTCCTTGTCCACAAAAATCACCTGTACTGTCATTTGATTTTGGGTGAGCGTACCCGTTTTGTCAGAGCAAATCACAGAAGTACTTCCTAAGGTTTCTACGGCGGGCAGTTTTCGGATGATGGCGTTGCGTTGAGCCATTTTTGAAACACCTATGGCAAGGATAATGGTCATAGCAGCAGGCAAGCCCTCTGGAATAGCACCCACAGCAAGTGCTACTGCCGCCATAAACATATTAAGGGCAGTTTCGCCACGCAAAATACCCACCACAAACGTGATAGCAGCCAAGCCTAGGATTACATACAGCAGCAAAGCACTGAATTGAGCAAGTTGTTTGGTAAGCGGTGTGGCAAGCACATCAGCACTGGCAATCATCTGATTGATTTGCCCTATCTGGGTTTGATTGCCTATGGCAGTTACTATGCCTTTTCCTGTGCCATAAGTTACCAAGGTAGAAGAAAAAGCCATGTTTTTTCTGTCGCCAAGCACTGTATTGTCTTTTAGACCTTGTAGCTCTTTGCTAGAAGCCACAGACTCTCCCGTAAGGGCTGCCTCATCTATTTGTAGTTCTCTTACTTCTATCAACCTGAGGTCGGCAGGCACTTTATCGCCCGACTGTAGCAAGACTACATCGCCCACAGTGAGTTCGCGTACACTGATGCGTTGTTTTTTTCCGTCTCTGATGACTGTAGCTTCATCATTCATGATTTTTGAGAGTGATTCTATGGCTTTGAGTGCTTTCATCTCTTGAAAAAAGCCAATAAAAGCATTTGCCAAAACCACTCCCATAATCACCGCCGAGTCTATCCACTCTTGTAGCAATGCTGTAATGACCGAAGAACCTAGCAAGATATAGATTAAGGGTTGGTTAAATTCTTTTAAGAAAATAAGCAAGGGTGATTCGCCTTTTTTTTGGGTGATGATATTTTCCCCAAATTGCGCCTTGCGCTGTGCTACTGTTTCGGCACTTAGCCCTTCGTTGAGTGAGGTATCAAGTGCATGTAGGCTTTCTTCTTCGCTGAGTGCATACCAGTTTTGGTTTTCTGTGATGAGCATTTTTTTACTTTTGATGTATTAGGGATTAGCTTTGATTTTCGGATAAAATTAGATGAAAAGCTATTAAAAAACAAATATCTGATTTTTAAAAAATCTGATTAACTTTGGCGAAATAGTTTAACTTGTTTTCGTAATTGTTTTACTTTCAGAATATCAATAAAAATTGAATAAAAATTTTATAAGCTCTTTAAATTTGTGCAACTTTGGATAAATGAAGGAAATAGTAGTTTTTTTGAACTTTATCAATAAAAAATAAAATAAAATGGCAAAAAAAGAGAAACATTTGGCAGTGGCCCTGCAAGGGGGTGGGGCACACGGTGCATTCACTTGGGGGGTATTAGATAGATTTTTGGAAGAAGAAAATCTAATTTTAGATGGCTTTGTGGGTACAAGCGCAGGTGCTATGAACGCCACCATGCTCGCTTATGGTCTTCACCTAGAAGGTAGAGAAAAAGCCCGTGAGCTGCTAGAGGTATTCTGGAAAACTAACTCGCAGCAGGCCATGTTTTCTCCACTACAGCCAAGCTGGTATGATAAAAACTTTGGTAAAAAAGGAAATATGGACTTTTCACTTGGCTACAACCTTACTGAATTAATTTCTCTTTATTTTTCACCTTACCAGCTCAACCCCGCTGGCTACAACCCACTCAAAGATATTTTGCTTAAATTAGTAGATTTTGACAGGCTGAAGGCTTGCAAGGCAACCCAACTCTTTATCTGTGCTACCAATGTGCGGCGCGGGCGTGTCAAGGTATTTAGTTTGAAAGACATCAGTGTAGAGGTTGTACTTGCTTCTGCCAATCTTCCCCAGCTTTTTCATGCCGTTACGATTGATGGTGAAGATTATTGGGATGGTGGCTTTATGGGCAATCCGCCTATTTTTCCACTCATTGATGGTACAAATTGTAGTGATATTATGGTAGTACAAATTAATCCTATTAATATCCCTGATACGCCCAAATCAGCCGATGAAATCCAAGACCGTGTCAATGAATTGAGTTTTAATTCTAGCTTGATGCTCGAGATGCGTAAAATTGAATTTATAGAAAGACTTTTGGAAGAAGGCTATAATCCAGGAGGAAAATTCAGAAAACTTCATATTCATAATATCAACCCCGAAAAAGACATCTGGGATTTGAATGTGTCTAGCAAACTCAATGCAACGTGGGACTTTCTGACACACCTACGCGATTTGGGACGAAAATACGCCTCTGAATGGCTTGATGCCAACTATGATGCCATAGGCGAACGCTCTACTTGCAACATTAGGGAGACTTTCTTGTAAGCATTTGGCTTTTGTTGTGATGTTGGCGGACTTTCAGTCCGCCCTACAGATTTTCATAATCATAGCCATCAATGTACACTATGGTTTTATGTGGTTCTGTACATAAGTAAAGAGTAAAAAATAACTTTTACATTTTTATTGCCTAAGTTA
>CAYZQI010000251.1:0-4403 GCA_964480455.1 uncultured Cytophagaceae bacterium | reverse complement strand
AATAACCAAAATTATCATTTACGTTTCCCTAACCGATTAAAATCTCAGTCATTTAAATCTACTTTAATTATGGTACTAAATTTTGCAAAAAGATTTGTGTCTAGTTTGCCATCAAGTATATCATCAAAAATCTATCTTTACTACAAAGTACTTAAGCTCGTAAAAAATAATGATTCTTACTTGGTTCAAACGGGGTACATCAACTCATTTAGGAGAAGACTACCTGTTGATATCAATGACCAACCGCTACCCTGGATGAATTACTCAATGATTGATTTTCTATCTAACCGATTGAAGAAAGATATGCAAGTATTTGAGTACGGCTCTGGCTATTCTTCATTGTTCTTTGCTGATAAAGTCGAGTCAGTAACTGCCATTGAGTACAGTAATGAATGGTTTGAAAAAATAAGTAATTTTGCAAATCAGGTAGATAACTTAGAAATTTTATTTAGTCCTTTAGATGAAAATTATCCTCTCTCAATTGTTAATCAAAACCCAGAAAAGAAGAATTATGATGTTGTAATTATTGATGGTAGAAAAAGAGTAAAATGCGCCAGAAATGCACTCCCCTTTCTAAAAGATAATGGTGTATTAATACTTGATGACAGCGATAGAACGTATTATTCAGGGATTTTTGATTTTTATTTACAAAAAGGTTATAAAGAATTGACTATTAGAGGGTTGAAGCCTACTGATTTAGAAACTTACACAACTACTATATTTTATAAGGGAGGTAATAATTGCTTACAAATATAATTTGATTGTTCTTAATAGACACTATACCTTTCAAAAAGGTGGAACAAATTATTGGTCATAGTTTTACCATACTACTAAATAAGTAAGTGTTTTAAATTTATAAGGTATTGCTGTTCCCTAGATTTTATTCTGGGCGGAATCTTACTGTTTTGACGGATAAATGTAAGTAGTACGACTTTTTGCACAACATCATAAAAAAGGCTACCTAGGTAGCCTTTTTTATGGAGTTGTTTAATAATTTTACTTAGCAGCTTTTACCGCTTCTGTGATTTTGGGCAGTATCTCAAAAGCATCTCCTACTATGCCATAGTCAGCAGCTTTGAAAAAGGGTGCTTCTGGGTCTTTGTTTATCACTACAATACATTTAGAAGAACTTACCCCTGCCAAGTGCTGAATAGCACCAGAGATGCCTACTGCTACATAGAGCTGAGGGCTTACCTTCACACCCGTCTGCCCCACGTGCTCGTGGTGAGGTCGCCAATCCATATCAGATACTGGCTTTGAGCAACCCGTAGCTGCACTGAGAGATTTGGCGAGATCTTCTATCATGCCCCAATTTTCAGGCCCTTTGAGTCCTCTACCTCCAGATACTACCAAGTCAGCCTCAGGCAATAAAATTTCGCCTGTGATTTTATCAGTTTTAGTGATTTTCACGCCAAAGTCAGCATCTGTAAGGGCAGGCACGAAAGTTTCTACTTCGGCATTTGCCTCTGTTACTTGTGGTATGATGGCATTTTTTTTAAGTGCCAATACTTTATTATCGCTTTTTAGCTCTGTGATTTGGAAAGCTTTTCCCGTATAAACACTCCTTTTTACCTTAAAGCCATTGCTCAAGTCAGGCAATTCGGTTACATTTGAGGCAAGGGCAGCTTTCATTTTGGCAGCTACCCGCGCGCATACGGCATCGCCTAGTGAAGATTTGGCCAATACAAGCGTATTTGCTCCTACTTTTTCCATGACCTGAGCAATGGTTTTTGAGTAGGCTTGGATTACACCATTGTTGAGTTTGTCGTCGGCAGCGTGGAGTACCTTTGTGATGCCATAGTTTCCAATATTGGGTAATTTGTCAGCGGCTACGGTATTGCCTACCACAAGGGCAGTAGCTGTAGTTCCTTGCATTTTGGCAAGCTCAGCACCATAAGCTACGGCTTCTAGCGAAGTACCTCTAAATTCACCGTCAGCAGATTCGATAAATACTAATACAGACATATTTTTTGTAGTTTTATTTTAAGAATTATTTAATTTTTAACCAATTTGTTTTTACTTAGCCTTTTTAGGCTTCAAAAATTTTCTATTTTGAGAGATAGGTATTTCTTGGTTAGAGTACTTTTGCTTCATTTTTCAAGAGTTCAATCAAGGTATGTGCCTCTTCCGCAGGAATCATCTTGCAAGCTCCTTTGGGTGCGGGCATTTGGTATGCTTCCCCCACTGTCAGTATTTCGTCAGTGCTAGGTTCTACTACTTTAAGTGGTTTTTTACGTGCCGACATAATGCCACGCATGTTTGGGATTTTCCATTCTGCAATGGGTTCTTGGCAACCTAGCACAAGCGGTAGGTCAGCCTCAAGATATTCTTTGCCTCCTTCTATTTCGCGTGCCATTTTCGCAGTATTTCCTTCAATGTCTAGCTTCATCACAGGCGAAAGCGAGGGAATATCAAGTATCTCACCAACCATGCCATGTACCTGACCACCGTTGTAGTCGCTTGATTCACGCCCCATCAAGATAAGGTCATAACTTTCGGCTTTGGCAATGGCAGCAATCTGTGAGGCTACAAAGTAAGCATCAGTAGGCTCGGCATTAATGCGTATGGCATCATCAGCACCAATAGCAAGTGCCTTGCGGATAGTAGGCTCAGTTTCAGCAAGCCCTACGTTGAGTGCGGTTACGGTACCACCTACAGCGTCTTTCAGCTCTACGGCGCGTGCAAGGGCATAGTCGTCATAAGGACCGATTACAAACTGTAGTCCTTCTTTATTGAGTTTGGTATTTTCCTCTGTAAAGGTGATTTTAGAGGTAGTATCGGGTACGTGAGTGATACAAACTAATATTTTCATATTTTTAAAAAATGGGTTAATTTTATAAGATTTTAAAACTTCTACTAAATTGCAGCGAAGTTAGATAATATTGAACAAATTTAAAAATATTCTGCATGCATAACAATAACAATCGATTACAACAATTGTTGGCTTTTTTAGAAAAAGACCCTTACGACCCTTTCTTGAAATATGCCCTTGCAATGGAATACACAAACATTGACCTTGAAAAATCATTGGGATTGTATGAAGATTTACTCAAAAATAACCAAGATTACCTCCCTACTTACTATCAGGCAGCCAAACTCTATGAGGAAATAGAAGAGGAAGAAAGAGCGAAAGAAATTTATGAAAAAGGCATAGTACTCAGCAAACAGCAGCATAATGCCCATACACTTGATGAGCTTCAAAAATCCTATCAACAGTTTTTACAAAACCTAGATTTTTAGGCTTTGTAGAGCATGAGATGTGCTAAGACGTAAACAAAGTACGCGTTGTACCATACCTCAGGGATTACCTACGCCTCAAAAAATAAAAGCGGCACACAAGAAAAAGCCCAAAGCAAAAAGCCCAAACATAGTGCGAGAACAAAAAAGTAACTTGGTGTAGTAGCCTTACTTTCTTAGCTGGAAAGGTATTGACTTTACCGTAGTCAAGGGTAGCTACGGCAAAGAAGTTGTCAATTTGTTGGGGATTTGTGTTCTTGCTGAGCCGGTAAGCATATTGGCGTAAACTTCGGTCAGCTTTGAGCTGCTCGGCACTAGGTATCTTTTCTAATTTATCAAAATTTGCTTCTAGGTTGGTGTCGTAGTAATGCCATTGCCCTTCATAAAATACCTCAAGACAAAAATGTCCGTTCAAGCCTACTTTTCTTGTTTGAAAGCCTCGCTGCTGGGCAATATCCATAAAAATAGTGGCTTGTTGGCTACAAAAAGCAATTTGGTTTTGGTTTCTTAAAATGTGTTCAGGCATCACTATTACTGAGAGGTCAGACCAGACATACGTTCCTAGTAAATAAATCAGATAGTTCTCTTCAAACTGATAGTGCAAAACGGCATGTCTAAATCGTATTTTGAGAAATTTGTCCAAAATAGCTATATACCCTTTGGGCTGCTGAGGCGTAATTTTTTGGGCTGTGGCAGTACTGTCCAAATAAGCTAATACACTCTCGGTGGTGCTGTAGCGGGTATAAGTCGTATCAAAAGTTTCTGTAACGGTGGGCAAAAACACAAGGAATTTTTCGTGATTATAGCGTGGCTCATAGCCCAGATATTCCCTGATTTGAAGCCAGTTCCATTGGAATAAACTTGCCGCAAATGTAAGCAAGCCCAATATCAAAAAAAGATATGCTGTTTTCTTTAACATATAACCTAAAATTTACTGCCTCAAGAAAGTGTAAATCCTGATTTATGGCATGTGATTTTTTTGAGCTATCATTATCAGCAACTCATCAGTAGAAATGAACAAAGTTATTATTATTTACATTCTCCTTATTTGTTTTTTTCAAAATTATATAACCAAAGTCGGCAGTTGCTTTCTGTAAGATACTCATTACTAATAAATTACAAATTGTAACGGGTGCAAGTCAAATTGACTTCCTTATGCCCTCTCT
>CAYZQI010000250.1:0-4419 GCA_964480455.1 uncultured Cytophagaceae bacterium | reverse complement strand
AAAATAATGTTTAAATCTTTTTTGCAAAATTGATTATTAGCGAAACGTGAGTATTTATTTTTTGAAATCAAAAAGCCTAAATTTAGCCCACAATCGGTTAAACTCGTGTTGATATCGGTTCACTAATTCTACTTGATTAGTAAGCAAGATGTTCTCAAAATTATGGACAGCCGCCGCACGCGTCCAATTGTAGCTGCCTGTCAGCAGGGTAAGGTTATCACTGATAGCAAATTTGTGGTGCATGTGATGTTTAGTATTATCGGTTTTTACTTTGATACCTGTTTTGGCAAATCGCCCAATATCAGAGCCTAGGTCATTCACTTTTTCATCATCAGTAATGAGCCTAATAATTACTTTATTTTGGTATGCTTTGAAGATTTCTTTGGCAATTTTATCATCACTAATCGTAAAAATACAAATATCCAATGTCTTTTTGCTGTTTTGGATAAACCTTCTGATGGCAAGGCTACAATCATCTTGAGGGCTAAAATACACCTCAGGAATATGCAATGCCGCCATTTTATCAAACCTTGTGAGGAGTTTGTTTACTTTTCGCATCCATCTAAAAACATCAGCAGGGGTAGCAGAGGTAAGTGCACTCTCGGCAAAATCATATAATCTATTGCGGAGGTAGCCAATTTCATCAGCTTTGAGTGCTTCTTCTTCTAGTGTCTTGGTAAGTTGCTTGATTTCATCATCTGAAAGTTTGTGGTCGTCAGTGAAAGTATCTATGAAAAGTTGAATAATGTGCTTGATTTCGTTCATTGCTTTGCAGGAGATAAAATATAAAATATTGTATTCGTAAACTTATAAAATTTCTTCCTTTTTCACAAGCTATTTTCATCAGCTCACTATAAAATTTTAGCTAAGCTGCCAGTAAGGTATGCTATGACAATACCGCCCCTTGTCTTTTAAAGAACAATCGCATTTCGGATTCTAAAAATACGTTTTTTAAACTTGCTTTTTCTAATGATTGTACCTCCCAATTGGTAGCCTCTATGCTCGCCCCGTCTAAAATGGCTTGAAAGAGATTGGTATTTCGGAACGAAACCTCATCGAGTTTGGCTTGGCTAAGATTGGCTTTGGTAAGGTTAGCATACTGAAAATCACTGCGTGTGAGGTCACTTTCTTGTAGATTGGCTAAGATGAGCTCTGCTTTTTCAAAATTACAATTATCAGCTTCGGTTTGGCTGAGGTTGGCGTGGGCTAGGTCTGCTTGGCAGAAGTTAGCACCGTGTAATACAGCCTTTGCTAGGTGTGTGTGGTTTAGGTCTGCTTTGTAAAAGTTGGTAAAACTAAAAAAAGATGCTTCAAAGTTAGCGTAATAGAGATTTGCCTTACTCAGGTCGGCATTGTAGAAACTACTTTGGCTACATTGGGCATGTATGAAATTTGCTTTTTTAAGGTTACAAAAACTAAAATCTACTCCCTCTAAGTTAGCATAGCTAAAATCAGCATTTTCAAGGTTTTGGTATTTCAGATTGAGTCTTGGCAGCCTAGTTTGTTTAAAAAGCAAGGTAAGTTTGTCTTTCAGCGTCTCTTCTTGGGGGATAAAGTTTTGGCTTTCGTTGCAATGAGAGAGCACAGTCCAGAAAGCATTGAAGATGTTATTTCTAACCGTTACGGGAGAGTATGCTTCTATATGTGGGGCAACATAGTGGAAATTTTCTTCCAGCAACTCAGGTAAAAACAGCACCAAACGCCGTACTAAAGCTGTTTTGGTAGCGCTATCTTCATGAGTGATGCCTCTAATCAAAGCCTCAGCCTGTGGGTGGCTAAGCGAAACGGTGGCAAACAAATGTCCTAAAAGTACAAGCGCAGAAGCATGGTGGTTAATGAGGTAATTACCCCTTACATCTTTCTCTAACAGATCTTTTTTAAGCGTATGCCAAATTTCATTAACTTCCATGTTTTCTTTTTTCAGTATGCCAAAAAACTATTTGTTGTGCCTTTTACACAGCAAGTAATCATACTAAGCAAACCTGCTGCTGCTTTCCATTATCTTAAAACCCACACATTTACTTATGATTGTTTGGGTTGGTAGGTCATTTTATAATGCCGTATGTCTGCTTCTATAAATTCTTTTCCTACTTTTTCAAAGCCAGCTTTAGCATAAAGTGGCATGGCTGTAATCTGTGCATGAAGGTAGAGCATTTGTTGTTGGTAGCTGGGGTGTTGCTTTACATCATTTATTACTGCTTGTACCAACGCCAAACCTACTCCTAGCTTTCTATGGCTTTTGAGCACCGCAAAACGCTCTAATTTCACGCCCTTTTCTGTAAATCGCCAGCGTGCCGTTCCGCAGGGTGTTTCATGGTGATATGCCAAAAAATGCCTTGCTATTGCTTCAAACTCATCATATTCAAGGTCTTTGGGTACTTGCTGTTCTGCTACAAATACTTGCTCTCTTATCTCAAAGGCTTTACTCAGCAAGTCATCATCTTGAATGTGTACTACTTTTATCATCAAAAAAAGTTGTTTTTTTGGTAGTAAATGCTTAATTTAAACCCAAAGTTAATAAATACAAGGAATATCGTACTAATTATTTGTTAGACAATAAAACAAGACAAAAACAAACCGCACTCATCAAACAACAAGTTATCACAATTAGTACAAAAAATCAATCACCAAAACACAGACACTAAACATAAGCTCTATGAAACACATAAAAAACACCCTTTTTGTTCTTCTTCTCTGCTCTCTACTACAAGCCTTTACAACGTCTGTTTTAGCCCAACTAACAGTGGCTAACCGCTATGAAGTGCCCATCAAGAGGCAAAATGAAGATGATTTTGAAGTGATTTCGCTTCGAGAGCGAGGGCTCATTTTGATTAATCTTGTAGAACCTTGGCAATATGCAAAAGAAAAAGAATTTACATTCACTTATTTCAACAATCAATTAGAAATATTCAGAGAAAGAAGTTTTATCTTACCTTTTATCTTCACTCAAAACCGCATTAGCTATATCGACCAAGAAAAATTCTTGTATTTTTTTGTGCAAGACCAATCAGATTTAGAGGTCTCTATCTTCAGGCTGAATATATTTGAGGGTACGGGGCTTGTGTACAAGTTTATACCTCCCGTGAAGCTCAAAGTCAATCAATATTATGCCATTGAAGACATTTGCTACATCATAGGGGAGTACAATGGAAAACCCGTGGTAATGGGCTACAATTTTTTAGAACAAACCCCTAGCATACTTCCTACTTTCTATGAGGGAAAAGAAGAAGTAAGACTCGTGCAAACCGACGAAGAACACAAACAAATTTATTTTGTGATTAATAGTAGCACTCAAAGGCGCTGTAACCTTATCATCAAACCCTATTCGCAATTGATTGGTATGGGTTCTCAGCTTGTTTTTAAAGAAAGAGGGCAGCATACTGCTCGCGAAGGACTTATCTACATCAATGAGGATAGACAAAAAGTAGCACTCGGCACTTACTCTTACAACTGTAACAAAGTGCCTCAGGGGATTTACTCAGCACAGTTTGAAAATGGAACACAGCAAAAAATTAGTTATACTAAGTTTACCGACTTTGGTAACTTCTTCAGCTATCAAGGCGAAAAAGTAGAACGAAGATGGCAAAAACGCATAGAAAAAAAACGAAAACGAGGAAAAGAACTTATCTTAAATCGTAAAATAGACTTAAACGAACAAATCTATCATCATAATAACGAGCTGGTACTGATGATGGAAGGCTACTATAATAATAATTCTGACAGCTATTATAATAATAGAAATTTTGGACGAATGAATGCTGCCAACAATTTAATGTATAATACGCCCTATGCTTACCAACGCTCATTTTACCCTTATCAAAATACTACGGGTATGAGCTATCAATACAATTATGCCATTGTCTGTGGATTTGATAAAAAAGGAAAACTCTTATGGGATAATTCTATCTCTGTAGATAAAGTAGAAAGAACTCAACGAGATAGAGTAGTGCAGCTAGGTAGCCTAGGAGATAGTCTTGTGCTTTCTTATCTTAAAGATAATGAAATCCATTCTAAATCTTTTTACAGGTACCGCACCCTCAAAGAAGAAACCAAGCAAGAACTAAAAATAGTATTGAGCGACTATGCTACTGCCGAAACCAACTGGTCTGAATACATACACTGGTACGACAATCATTTCTTGCTTTTTGGGCAGCAACGTATGAAAACAGGGCAGACTACAGAGGGAATCTTGGGAAGAAAGGTTTTTCATCTCACCAAGCTCTCTTATGAAATTTTAGAAGAAAGCTCTGCTGATGCCAAAATACAAAAAGACAATGAGGCTGATTTCAAAGAACCCAAAGACAAGAAAAGAAAAAAAGAAGGTTAAAAAATATTTTGATTGTCTGACAACTTCTGTGAAAATATGTAGCAGCGGACTGGAAGTCCGCTGGCATTTATGTTCTGAACAGTATTCAAGCT
>CAYZQI010000249.1:0-4464 GCA_964480455.1 uncultured Cytophagaceae bacterium | reverse complement strand
TCAAGGATTTTCAGTAGCCCCATTTCCCAAACCAATTTGGGTTGGATATAATACAAATTAATTATTGAGAAAGAATGAAAATGCGATATTTAGTTATGATGATAAGCCTTTTGAGTGCGTGTAAGAGTTATTCAACCTTACCCTCTCAAAAGTTTAGTCAATATGAGTATTATAAATCATACACATTTGAGAACAATCAATTAAAAATAACACTGAAAAATCCGCTTCACTGTCCTTTAAGAATTTGGATATTCAATCAGAATAAGAATTTACAAAATGAATTAAATCAGTTCAAGCCAATTGAGTTAGAAGCTAAAGCAGATACATCAATCATTATCGCCCGTCTTGACAGTTTTGACAATAATCTAAACTTTGCCTCCCGTTTGGGAAGTCTAAATAAAAAAGTTGCGCCTATTAAGCTTGAATTGCCTTTCCCCAAAAATAAATCTTACACAATAATTCAAGGCTATCAAACAAATTTTACTCACAATACGGATTGGTCAAGGTATACACTAGATTTTAATTTTGTAACTTATGATACCATCTGTGCAGCAACCAATGGTTTTGTGGTAGGTGTAATTGATAAATACACTCGGAATGGTGAGGGAGATGAATGGAAGCCTTTTGCAAATTTTGTTACAATTTATGAACCTAGCTCAGGAGTATTTACCCAATATGTACATTTGGTTGAGAACGGAAGCCTTGTCAAGGTAGGTGATAAGGTCAAGAGTGGACAACCCATCGCACGCTCAGGTAATACAGGTCAAAGCAATGTAGAACATCTACATTTTAGTTGTCTAGTGCCAGTAAATACCAATGATGGCTTAAAATCAATCCCGTTTGAGTTCATTGAAGGTTATAAAGGTAGTGAACTCAAAAAAGGAGACATTGTGAAGAAATAGCCTAGAGGTACAGAAGAAATTACCTGAAAAGGTATCTTTTTATTCCTTTGAAAAATACATTTTTCATCTATTTTTCACTATCTTAGTACAAAAAATGAGCAACATGATTGAAAACCGCATTTCTTGGAATGAAATCAAGGCAAGAGCCATTACTTTTAGTCGTGAATACCAAACGGCAGAAAAAGAAAATGCCGAAGCACAAACCTTCTGGAATGACTTTTTTTATGTCTTTGGAATAGACCGAAAGCGGCTGGCTAGTTTTGAGCATCACGTCAAAAAACTCAACAATAAAACAGGAAGAATTGACCTTTTCTGGAAAGGAACGCTCTTGGTAGAGCATAAATCTAAGGGCGAAAGCCTAGAGAAAGCCCTTGACCAAGCTATGGACTATTTTGAAGGATTGAAAGACTTTGAACTTCCCAAGTTTATCTTAGTATCTGATTTTCAGCAGTTTAGACTCTATGATGTGCTAGAAAGAAAAACGTATGGTTTTATTCTTTCAGAGTTTTATCAGCAGATTAGCTTGTTTGGGTTTATGATTGGAGCAGTCAAAAAAGAAACCCGACCCGATGACCCACTCAATATAGAAGCTGCCGAACTAATGGCAACTATCCACGACCAACTCTTTGACAGTGGCTACAAAGGGGATATATTAGAGCTTTTTTTGGTCAGAATTTTATTTATGTTTTTTGCTGATGATACAGCTATTTTTCAGAAAAATCAACTTTTAGAATATATAGAGCAACGCACCAAAGAAGACGGCTCAGACCTAGGTATGCACTTGGGAATGCTTTTTCAGGTCTTAAACACTCCACAAGCGCAAAGACAAACCTTCTTAGACCAAGATTTGGCGGCTTTTCCTTATATTAATGGAGATTTGTTTAAAGAAACTTCTCTGATGCCCCAGTTCAATAGTGCTTTGCGAGAAGATTTCTTGAGGGCCTGTTATTTTGATTGGTCTAAAATATCGCCCGCCATCTTTGGCTCTATGTTTCAGGCAGTCATGGACGGTCAGAAACGCCGACACCTAGGGGCGCATTATACCTCCGAAGGCAATATCTTGAAGGTGATAGACAGCTTGTTTTTAGATGACCTCAAAGCCGAATTTGAAGCTGTGAAAAAAGACAGGCGCAAACTGACCGCACTCTACGAAAAACTAGGCAAACTTGCTTTCTTAGACCCTTCTTGTGGCTCAGGCAATTTCCTGATTATTGCGTACCGTGAAATCCGCTTGTTAGAAATAGAGGTTCTGAAGTTGCTTTATCCTACTGATATAGCACAGCTAGACATTAGCACCCTCAGCAAAATCAATGTGGACAAATTTTATGGCTTTGAGATTGAGGAGTTCTCCGCACGTGTGGCTGAAGTAGCTCTTTGGCTCATAGACCATCAAATGAATTTGCTCTTGTCGCAGACTTTTGGGCAGTATTATGCCCGTATTCCGCTTAATGCCTCTGCTAAGATTTACCACGGCAACGCCCTCCGCCTGAAATGGGAAGACTGGGTAAAGCCCGAAAACCTGAGCTACATCTTAGGCAATCCGCCTTTTGTAGGCAAGCAACTCCGCAACAAAGCCCAACAAGAAGACATGGACTTGACCTTCAGGGGAATGAAAAACTATGGAGTCTTAGATTATGTAACTTGCTGGTACCTCAAAGCAGCCCAATACATTCAGGCAAATCCTAAGATTCGAGTCGCCTTTGTTTCTACCAACTCCATAGCTCAGGGGGAGCAAGTAGGCGTTTTGTGGAGCATTCTTTTATATCAATACAAAATCAAAATCCATTTTGCACATCAGAGTTTTAAATGGAGCAATGAGGCAAAAGGCAATGCACAAGTATTTGTAGTAATTATTGGTTTTGGGGTGGGGAATAGCTCTAAAAAGTATATCTTCAGCTATGAAACGCCCAAATCTGAAGCACTAAGGCAAGAAGTACAAAACATTAACCCTTACTTGGTCAATGCTCCAGATGTCATTGTTCTAAATCGGACAAAGACTATTTCGGGTTTGCCTCCCATGATGTATGGAAGTAAACCTGTAGATGATGGGAACTTATTTTTTACAGATGAAGAAAAACAGGAATTTCTTAAAAATGAACCCAATGCAAGAAAATATATTTATCCAGTATTGAGTGCGAAAGAATACTTGAACGGTAGAAATAGATGGGTTTTATGGCTCAAAAGTGCTGACCCAAAAGATATAAAAGCAATGCCATTGGTGATGCAAAAGTTGAAAAATATACAAAACTTCAGATTGAACAGCACAAAAGCATCTGTAAAAAATCAAGCAAATACACCTAATTTATTTTCAGAAATTCGTCAGCCTGAAAGTGATTATATTTTGATTCCTTCACATTCATCTGAGAATAGAAAATATATTCCACTAGGTTTTTTCTCAAAAGATTATATTCTAAGTAATTCTTGTATAGCATTACCAGAGGCGACACTTTTTCATTTTGGTATTCTGACTTCTGCCATTCACATGGCTTGGGTAAAATACACTTGTGGGAGAATTAAGGGCGACTATCGGTATTCCAGCAACTTGGTTTATAATAACTTTCCTTTTCCCAAAGAGCCAGATAAGAAGCAAATAGAGAAAGTAAAGCAAGCCGCAGAGAAAGTACTAGAGTCGCGCAAAAAATATCCTCAAAACAGTTTAGCAGATTTATATGACCCTTTGGCTATGCCTGCCGACCTCGTAAAAGCACACCGTGCCTTAGACAAAGCCGTGGACTTATGCTACCGCAGCAAGCCCTTCGAGAATGAAGTAGAGCGTGTTGAGTTTTTATTTGAACTGTATAATTCATATGTGTATAGCTTGTTTGAATGAAAAAAGGCAACTCAATTATTTTCTAAATTTTATCTTTTCTGATAACTTTTTGTATATTTGCTTTTAAATTAAACAAATATATAAAAATGTCTATTCCAAGAGAAAACAGCATACTTGAAAAATATGAGTGGAATATGCTCATGCATCAAAGAGAATATCTATTCATAAAGGCTTGTAAGCGAACAAACGCAGAGCTTGAAAAATGTATTGAGAGGAGTTTATATATTATCTCATTTTGTGAAGAAAAAAACGATTTTTTCGGAGCTTTTAAAGAGGGAATTTACTTAGCTATTTTTGAGGAGGTCTTAAAAAGAAGAGGTAAAAGTATCGTTACAGAAAGTTTAGAACCTTATTTTACAGATTTATTTTAATCCTTCATTTTTGAATTTACTATCTCACCCGCAGACTTGGTAAAAGCACATCAAACCTTAGACAAAGCTGTGGATTTATGCTACCGCAGCAAGCCCTTTGAGAATGAAGTAGAGCGTGTGGAGTTTTTATTTGAGTTGTATAACTTTTATTTTTATAGCTTATTTGAATAAAAAAAGGCAACTCAAAAAGTTGCCTTCGTTTTTTATTATCTTTGATGAAAGTATGTTCCAACCAATCTGATACAAGCCTCGATGCTTGCATAAGATTGGAATTACAAAATCTCAATAGAACAGGTACTTGACTAAGAAAAGTTTAAATTATGAGTTGTGAAGTATTATCATTTAAAGTATTCATTATCAG
>CAYZQI010000248.1:0-4619 GCA_964480455.1 uncultured Cytophagaceae bacterium | reverse complement strand
ATGATGCCCTCATTCAGGATTATTTGTATTATAGGTTGAGGAGAGGATATTAGATGAAAAACTATAAGTTATGAACTATAATCCCTCGGTTTGTGTCTTCACAAACCGAAAACACGAATAATAAGTATTCGCACTGTTTCAAGTGTCCTCATTTGAACTTGGAGTCAAAAGAAATATAAAATAAAACATTTGCTGATGCCTTTTACTTGCCGTATAAGGCAAGAGGCTTGCATAAGGGTTAGAACCACTAAATTGTATGTATCAAACTCATAATTCAAGATAATAGAAAACTGTTGTAGATAGCTTCTTTTAAAGCACGACAGTACCAATAAAACAAGATGGATTTTTTGCAAGGTTTGTTTGTCTATGACGAAAATCGCCCAATGATTTTCACCGAATCGATTTTCTGGTTTTTCTTTACCGTTGTCATTTTAGTTTATCAAGGGATTCACCGAAAGATTTATTTTAGAAATCTTTTTTTGTTGGTATTTAGTCTTTTCTTCTACTACAAAGCTGGGGGTTTTTTCTTCATCTTGATTTTGTTTTCTACTGTGGTAGATTATGTATTGGGTGAGCAAATTCATAAAACCGAAAAAAAGGCTTTGCGAACTACTTTTTTGGTGATAAGTCTAGTGATTAACCTAGGCTTACTTTCTTACTTCAAATACACTTATTTTTTTACAGATTTATTCAATCAGGCATTTCAGACCTCTTTTATGCCCATTGATTATCTCTCTGATTGGGCAAATCGATTTTTGGGTACTTCCCTAGACATCAGCAAGATAATTCTGCCCGTAGGTATTTCTTTTTATACCTTTCAAACCCTAAGTTACACCCTTGACATCTACCGGGGTAATTTGAAGCCTGTTAATAATATCCTAGATTTTGCTTTTTATGTGAGTTTTTTTCCGCAGCTCGTGGCGGGCCCTATTGTGCGTGCTTCGGAGTTTGTACCACAAATTTATGCACCTTACCGCTTAGAAGCCCGTGAGTACGGATTGGCAGTTTTTATGATTTTGAATGGGTTGGTTAAAAAAATCTTGATTTCAGATTATATCTCCATCAATTTTGTAGATAGGGTTTTTTTGAACCCTACTGCATACTCGGGTTTTGAAAACCTGATGGCAGTTTATGGCTACGCCATTCAGATCTACTGCGATTTTTCGGGTTACACAGATATTGCCATTGGTTTGGCACTTTTGATGGGTTTTAGGCTCAATATCAACTTTAACTCACCATACATAGCTACAAGTATTACTGATTTCTGGCGAAGATGGCATATTTCGCTTTCTAGCTGGCTGCGCGACTATCTGTACATCTCATTGGGAGGCAACCGTAGTACATCACCGTTTACTTATATGAGTGTGCCGATTGTATTTGTGATTTTTCTGATTGCTGACGGCTGGACGTGGTTCAACTTCTCTTTTTTTATTCTTGCCTTTTCACTTTGGGGTTTATGGAAACTATACCCTAAACTAGACTGGATTGCTTATCTTGCCTGGAGTGTCTTATTGGTATTTGAGTATTTTGCACTTTCTGAGGGCGATTGGCATACCTCTGTGCTGATTGTATTGGTGATAGGCTTCTGGACTTTGCTGTTGTTCAGACCCGATTTGCATATTATGGTGAGTATGTACCTGAACCTTTCAATCACTATGCTTCTTGGGGGGCTTTGGCATGGGGCAAGCCTACGCTTCATCATCTGGGGAGCCTTGCACGGCATAGCCCTTGCAGTACATAAGTTTTGGCTCGATGCCACAGGCACAAAAGCCCTTGAGCCTACGGGCTGGCGGCGTTTTGTGGGTCAGTTTATTACCTTTCAGTTTGTGTGCTATTGCTGGATATATTTCAGAGCTGCCGACCTTGATACCGTCTTTAAGATGACAGCACAAATAGGTACTAGCTTTCAGTGGGCTGTTATTCCGCAGGTGTTGGTAGGCTACAAAGAAGTATTTTTATTGATGTTACTGGCTTATGTGATTCATTGGATACCCCGCCGATACAAAGAAAACCTTAGCCTAAGATTTGTAACCCTGCCCGACCTTGCCAAAGCTGCCTTGATTGCTTTGGTGGTATTGGTACTCTTCCAAGCCCGTTCTGCTGAGGTACAACCTTTTATTTATTTTCAATTCTAGTGCAGTCAGCTAACTTTTTAAACAACATTTTACTTTGCAAAAACCCTTCTGCTTGTACTATGATACTATGTGGTTTTTTACTTTATAAAATATCAATTGCTCAGATTATTAATGAAAATATAACCATCTTACAGTATTTTATAATAAATTTATTTCATAATATATTACAAAATCATTAATAAGTAAGAGATTGGTTATGAAGTTATTATTTGTAATTAATTGGTAGTGAGTGTTTTACAAAAGATAACTATCCACTTTATTTAGTTTTCTTCACTAATTCTCAAAAAATTATTTTATTTGCAGCTATTTATTTCACGTTTTTAATTTATCAACAAAAAACCTTACAATGAAAAAAATTATTCTTACTATCTTATTGGTCGGGGTATTTGCACTACAGAGCTATGCCCAATTAGAAAATAATCAAGACAAATTTGAGCCGCTTTTTGATTTTAGGGCTACACCCACACGCACAGCAAGCGGTATGCCCGGCGCAGCCTATTGGCAAAATGAAGCCAATTATGTACTCAATGTAGCACTTGACCCCGAAAAGCACCATATCAAAGGCACTTTTAAAATTACCTACATCAACAATTCTCCTGATGCACTGCCTTTTATTTGGTTACAACTAGACCAAAACAAATTCAAAGAAGACTCACGCGGTACGTATGTGCAAAATATTGCAGGAAGTCGAAATCAAGCTACTCCAACTGCTGGCTATACCATTGAAAATGTAAAGGTGGCAGGCAAAGCTGCCAAATACATCATAGATGATACCCGTATGCAAATCAGACTTGAAACACCACTCAAGGCAAAAGGTGGGAAAATAGACATAGAAGGCTCGTATGCTTTTGATGTACCTGAATATGGTGCTGACCGCACTGGGCGCGTTAAAATGGAAAAAGGCTGGATTTACTCTGTTGCTCAATGGTTTCCTCGTATGTATGTCTATGATGATATAAAGGGCTGGAACACAGAGCCTTATTTAGGCTCTGGTGAGTTTTATTTAGAATATGGCAGTATAGATTTTAAAGTAACTACCCCTGCCAGCATGGTAGTATTAGGCTCGGGCGCACTGCAAAACCCTGCCGAGTGCTATACTTCCGAACAGCTAAAACGCTGGGAGCAAGCACGTAACAGCGACAAAACCGTAGCCATTATAGCAGCAAACGAAGTAGGTATGCCTGACGCGCGACCCAACAAAGACAAAATTACTTGGCATTACAAAATAAATAATGCTCGCGATGCCGCCTTCGGTGCTTCGACTGCCTTTATTGTAGATGCTGCACGCATCAATCTACCTAGTGGTAAAAAATCCCTCGCAATATCGGGCTATGGCAAAGAAAGTATAGACACAAAAGCAGATGGTGGCGGCTGGGAACGCTCTACCGAGTATAGCAAAGCCTCTATTGAGCATTACTCCGAGATGTGGTTTGAGTATCCTTATCCTACTGCCATTAATCTTGCAAGCATTGTGGGCGGAATGGAGTATCCCGGCGTAAACTTCTGCAGCTACCGTTCGAAAGGTGAGGGCCTATGGGGCGTAACCGACCACGAGTTTGGGCATAACTGGTTTCCTATGATTGTGGGTAGTAACGAACGCCTCTACCCTTGGATGGATGAAGGCTTCAATACTTTTATCAACTACTATAGTACCAAAGCATTCAACAATGGAGAATTTGATGGAGGAGGTATCAACTTGTCGCGCAGACTGGCACGCTTGCTCGCCACGAGCACCAGAGAGGCGATTTCTACCTACCCCGATATAGTGCAAGACCAAAACTTAGGTATCACGGCTTATTACAAGCCGGGTATAGGGCTATACCTCCTGCGTGAGTATGTTGTGGGGGCAGAGCGGTTTGATTATGCTTTCCGTAGCTATATCAAGACTTGGGCTTACAAACACCCACAACCTGCCGACTTTTTTAGCTTTATGAACAACGCCATAGGCGATGAACTTAGCTGGTTCTGGAAAGCTTGGTTTTATGGCACCGGTACAATAGACCAATCGGTCGTTTCGGTAGGGTATGAAAAAAATGACCCCGCCAATGGAGGCATTGTAGTACTCGCCAATGAAGGTGATGTAATGCCCGTGGTGCTAGAAGTAACTGAAGAGGGGGGTAAAAAAACAAGACTTAACCTACCCGTAGAAATCTGGCAAAAAACCAATAAGAAAGCCATCAGAGTAAATACCACCGCCAAAATCATCAAGGCAGAGACTGACCCCGACAAAATGCTACCCGATGTAGGAGGCAAAAATGATGTGTGGACTCCTGAAATAGAGGCACAGAAAAAAGCCCAAGAAGAAGCTGAAAAGAAAGCTCAAGAAGAAATTGTGGAAGAAAAAGTGATTGAAAAAGAGATAGTAGAAGAAAAAGGCAAAAAGAAGAAAAAAAAGAAGAAGGACTAACCAAAGTAAAGAGTAAAAAATGACTTTTACATTTTTATTGCCTAAGTTATTGATAATGAATGTATTAAAAGCTCAGA
>CAYZQI010000247.1:0-4631 GCA_964480455.1 uncultured Cytophagaceae bacterium | reverse complement strand
TGTGTTGTCCGTCCAATGCCTGCGCAGGTGAAGGATATTTCCCCATTGGTTGAGTGACACAATGCAAGTTTAGTAAAGATGAGAACAAAAATAAAGTTTTGGGTGATTGTTTATCAATAACATTCATTGAATTTTGGGTAGGTCTAGCCAAAGGCGAAGCAAGTGTTATGACAGCACCTTATAGCTTGTTATCACGTATTTTTTCGCCACTTGTGCGGCTGTTGTGAAAAGGTAGTTCTCTAACCCCCAAAGGGGGAATTTATGTAGCGCGAAGCTCCAGCTTCGCAGAGTTGGCTAAACAGTCATTGGGACTTAGGAGGACAAAAATGACGAATGACTAAAAGCCCTCTAACCCCCGAAGGGGGAATTTTGACTAATGACCAACCAACCAATTACTAAAACCTAATGACCAATCTCCAACGACTAATGATCAAACCCAATGCCCAATCAACCAATGCCTAAAACCCAATCCAATCCCCTGCCTTCAAATACTTTCATAAGAAAGCAAAAAACAAGCCCTCATTGCAACCCTTTGTTTTTTGCGTGGTCTTTGAACTAGTTATGCACTCAAAACCTACCTCCAAAAAGGAAAAGGGAATTTACAGGTAAAAAAAATGCTTAGAATCTTGAATCAAGCTTCACCCAATCGTGATGCACTCTTAGTAGAGGCTTGCAAGCGCGGCGAAAGACAGGCACAGCAGCAGTTGTATCAGCAATATGTAGATGCCATGTATAAGGTATGCAGACGAATGACTAACAATGATGCTGAGGCAGAGGATATCTTGCAAGAGGCTTTTGTAGATGCTTTTAGGAAGATAGATACTTTTAAAGGAGAATCTACCTTTGGGGCTTGGCTCAAAAGAATTGTCATCAACCGTACCATCAATCAACTCAAAAAAAATCAACGCATGAGCTGGGTATCTATGGGAGAAATGGATTTTCAAGAAGAGACAGAATCACCTAATGATAGAGAAGTACAACATCAAGTTGCAAGAGTGCATAAAGCCATACAGCATCTGCCCGATGGGTTTAGAGCCGTTTTGAGCTTATATTTATTGGAAGGATATGACCACAGAGAGATTTCAGAAATACTTGACATCAGCGAATCTACTTCAAAATCGCAGTATAACCGTGCAAAGAAAAAACTTAGCCAACTGTTGAGAGGTGAAATTTAATAAAAGAAAAAAAGAGAATGAACAAAAAAGAAAAACTAGCCCAAGATAAGTTAGAGAAATTTATCTTAGAAAATCAAGAAGAAATTAAAAATCAGTTTACATTCAGAGGAAATCTCTGGGATAAAATAGAACAAGAACTCTCCCAAGAAGCCTCCTCAGAAAACAAGCACTTTTGGGTGGTAGATAAAAAGCAACAAGCACCCAAGCAAATCACTATGAGGCGAAGTACCTTACAACGCTTTGCCGCCGTTGGCTTGTTGTTGATAGGGCTGGCTTGGGCTTTTGGCAAGTGGCAGGGGCAAAATACAGGCAGTGCTTCTACACAAGAGACCTATTTAGACCTTAGCCAAATCAACCCAGAATTGGCAGAAACAGAAAACTACTACACACGCTTAATCGCACAAAAGCGAGAAGAACTCCAAAAATATCCGCTCAAAGAATTAGGATTAGAGCAAGAGTTTCAGCAAGATATTAAAGAACTCAACCAACTTTATGAACAATTAAAAAGCGACCTCAAAGAAGTTCCCAGTCAAAATCAAATTGTTGATGCCATGATTCAAAATCTACAAACACGCATCAAAGTACTTAACAGACAATTAGAAATCTTAGAAAAATTAAAAAGTCAAACTAAAGAAAATGAAAAGAAAGATGAAAAACAAACAGCCATTTAAGTTAATCCTTTTGCTATGGGTTGTACTTTTTAGCACTCCGCTGGTGGCGCAGGTACAAAAAGAAAAAATAATTCAAGAAAGTTTTCCAATACAAAATGGAAGTAGCCTCTACATCAATAATCAGTTTGGTAAGATTCATATCAATACCGCCAATGTAGCTTCTATCCAAGTAAAAGTGGGTATCACTGCCGAAGCAAATAATGCAACTATGGCAGAAAGTATCTTGAATAGTATTTCTATCAAAATGGAAAAAGGGAAAAATATCAGACTTGAAACCCAAAAGCAGGCTATGAGTCGTGTATTGATTCCTAGTTTCGTACAAGGCAATCAGAAAGCCTATACCAACAATAAAAATACTGAGTTTCAAGTGAACTATACTGTTACAATGCCTACCAATACTCCTTTAGAATTAGTAAATAAGTATGGTAGTATTTACCTGGATAATCACCAAGCCCCTCTAAAGATAGACCTAAAATATGGCGACCTGAAAGCACAGCAGCTCGGCGGAGCGGGGCAAAAAGTGATTCATCTAAAATTTAGTGCTGCCAATATAGATTATCTTGAAAATGCTGAACTTGACTTTGGCTTTTCTACGCTCAATCTGCAAAAAGCCAAAAATTTACAATTTATAGGTAAACACGGCACGCACAGCATTGGAGAGGTGCAGCGCATCAAGGGTAGTTCATCTTTTTCAAACTTTGAAATCAGTACACTTACCCACGCACTCCAAATGGAAACCAAGCATGACGGTAAATTTGTAATCAGTAGAGTAAGCACAGGATTTGAAAACCTCAACCTGACTGCTGATTTTAGCGGGGTAGAGGTAGGTTTTGACCCACAAGCTAGTTTTGATTTTATAATAGATATGAAATTTGCCTCTCTGAAAGCCGATAAAAGTAACTATGTCATGCACTCACAACAAGAAACCGATAAATCGGCACACTATGAAGGGCAAAAAGGCAGTAGCAATAAAGGCAAAGTAATCATCAAATCGCAATTTGGAGATATAAAATTTAAATAACTAAAAAAGGAATTGCTCAAAAAACAGGTGTGAGATATAAAAAAAAGCGTTGGAAAAATCTTCCAACGCTTTTTTTGATTAGTTAGGTTTTATAAATTGTTTATCTTGGTGGACGACTTCTTGATGGCGTACTTGTACTCCTACTTGGGCTACTGCTTCTAGAGGGTGTCGTGCTTCTATAAGTTGGGCTAGTCCTAGTAGGAGTACTACTTCTATAAGTTGGGCTAGTACGTGTAGGGGTGCTACTTCTATAAGTTGGGCTAGTACGTGTAGGAGTGCTACCTCTGTAAGTTGGACTTGTACGTGTATTTCTGGTAGGTGCTGTACGACCCACATTGCTGTTTTGTGTACGTGTACTAGGGATAAACACGCCGTTTCCTTGTGTAGAACTAGTACTTACTTCTCTTGAGCGAACTGTTCCATATCTTTGTCCTGAGTTAGTATTGTTGCCTGAATTTCCAGCAATACCAGCCGGTCTTCCACCTACCTCACCACCACCATCAGCAGGCGTAGTGGTTCTACTTTGGCGCACTCTGATGCGCCCATCTTCACTTGAAATGACGTTATTATTACTCCCTGAATTATACCTAGGACCGTAATAAGAACTTGCTATTTGTGAATTTCTGTTATTGTTATTAACTATGATTACTCTTGATGCGCCTCCCCAGCCCCACGGACTGTTCCAAGCGTTCATACCCCAAGGTCTGTTCCAAGCGTTAAAGCCATTGTATCCCCAAGGATCGTTCCAAGTGCTCATGCGCCAAGGGTTATTCCAGCTATTCATACCCATCATAGAACCAAAGCCGAATCCCATTCTCAGGTTAAAACCACCTCTTCGGTAAGGATTGTTCCATGTGTTCATACCATAGGGGCTGTTCCAAGCATTCATGCCCCAAGCACTGCTTGCATAAGGATTGGTATAACCTATAATTGGTGCATTGGCATTGCCCATATAACTGGGGTCATAATATGTTTCAGCACCATAGCTATCTCCTGCATACAATCGACTCTCTTGGTAGCGATCCACATAATCTACATTGGCATTTTGGTTATCAAATGTCATAGTAGGGTTGTCTGTATTGTTGTTCAGATTGACATTTGCATTAGGATTGTTGCTTGCATACAACTCAGCAGACACTTTGCGGTCAGCAGCAGTGTAGTACAAGTCATCATACTCAGTGTCGTTTTGTGCTACTTTTTCAAGAGGTGCGCAGCTCCAAAGGCTTGCACCCATAAAAAGAAGGACGAATATTTTTATTAAAATTGTGTCTTTCATATCTATATTATTTGTTAGTTGCTCATTATTGTCTTTGAAGCATAAATATACAAATTAATCATTAAAAAATCAACTTTTATGGATAAATTTTAATAAATTGTGCTTTGTAGGGAATTAGCTTTATCTTTGTAATTGGTATTATACTATAGACTTACTATTATAATAACAGATAAAAAGCACTAAAAGTTAGGTAATTACTAAAGATTTATAAGATATGAGCAAAGGTCTCACCAAAAGAAGCGAAGATTACTCAGCTTGGTACAATGAGCTAGTCAAAAAAGCAGACTTAGCAGAGCATTCACCTGTGAAAGGCTGTATGATTATTAAACCTTATGGCTACTCCATCTGGGAAAAAATGCAGGCAGAACTAGACCGACAGTTCAAAGCCACAGGACATTCTAACGCTTATTTCCCTATATTTATACCTAAATCATACCTTAGCAAAGAAGCAAAGCACGTAGAAGGTTTTGCCAAAGAATGTGCCGTAG
>CAYZQI010000246.1:0-4661 GCA_964480455.1 uncultured Cytophagaceae bacterium | reverse complement strand
ACTGAACTTTCGGCTACCACAAAACTGTCTGCGAAGCACGAAACCCCGCCTTTTGAATAGGTGCTGTTATAGGGCGTTTTTCTTTCGTCTGTCGTTGTCGTCATTGTCAAGTTGTCTGGTAAAATGAAATGATTTTTTTGCTCAATTGCCCAATGTCCTTGTTTTGGTTCATTGTGTTGTAGAATTCATTATTAATTGATTTGTCTAAAAGTTGCCCATCTGAAATTTTAAGCAAATACGGAAATCCTTTTCTGTCCTTAATACAATAGAGCGCTTTTGAGATAAAACTTTGGTCGTATTCCGATTTTGGTGTCTTACCGTCAAGATAAACTACTTTAATGTCTGGAGTCAGTGTCGGTAAAATATTTTTTTCAATAAAGTCTTTGCTATTTGTCCTGTTGTTATAGCAGAAAAAATTTGTCCCATCAATTGTATGCAAATAGTCCTTGTATTTTCTATTAAAAGCAAGGTTGTCAAAGTAGCCGTAAATCATAAATGGCAAGAACAAAATAAGAAGTGGAGCAAACAAAATATAAAGTCCAACCCCACAAAGGAAAAGCGTCCCAATTGTCAGCCAACTCTTAAAATTTATTTGTCGTGTTACCATTTCGTTTCTGTCGTCTTAAAATCCTGACTAACGTTATTCAAGCACTTGATTTTCAGTTATTTACAATAAGATAGTAACACCTTTACTGCACCTATCAAGTACTTCCAAAAGCTAAGTCCTCTTGTTTAATATCAAATTTAGTAATTTGTTTTTGAATCCTTTTCACAATTCCAAGTTTTCTTTTTTGTTCTAAGAATAAATAGACCTTGTCAGTCTGATAGGATACTTTTTTGACAACCATGTTCCAAATAATGACGGCTAATTTTCGGGCAGTAGCACTGATGGCTACATTTCTACCTTTTCGGTAGGCAACTCTACGAAAAAAGTCTGATAAATGGGTGTCTTTAAGATTGCCAATAGCATTGGCAGCATTGCGGAGGGCTATTTTGAAGCGATTACTTCCCTTAGGAGTTTTGGAACTTAGCAGTTTTCCGCCACTTATTTTGTTGTTGGGCGCAAGCCGCAGCCAAGAGGTAAAGTGCTTGGCAGTAGGAAATTGCTCAAAACCCTTGGGACCTACTTCACTCAACAGGGTCAAGATGGTAGAATGACTCAGCCCTTCTATTGCCATCAAATCAACGCCCTCCAAGTACTGAAAAACGGCTTGATTGAGGTCTATGGTTTTAGTTGTAATGGCGATGCTTGGCTAGGGAAGTTGCCTCAAGATTACCTGCACAAATGTCTTTGATAATCTTCATTCCTGTCAAGCCACAGACATCTCGCACCACCACATCTAAACGAAAATTGAGCAGTTTGAGGAATTTTTGCATCTTACTACTGGTACGGGCAGCTTGGTCTAGCCAATTAAGCCGCTGGCGACAATAAGCACGCAAGATTTCGGTCTGCTCATCAGGCAAAAAACTACCCGTCAAGAGGCCGATGCTATGCAACTTTTGTATCCAGCAAGCATCTTTGACATCGGTCTTTTTACCTTTGACCAAGACCACCTCAAAGCCTGCTTTCATCAACTCTACATACAATGCCTGCCAGTACGACCCTGTACTTTCCATCGCCACAGAGGTAACTTGGTGGGCTTGCAAAAAGTCGCAAATCGCCACTAAATCATCTGCAAAAACACCAAATTCTTTCACATCTTCCTCTTTTTGACCTACTGCCACAAAATGACTGCGACTACCAATATCAATGCCTTCACAATGGGGATTGACAATTTCCATAGATACTTTTTCTTCTTTTTGGAGAATTAAAATTTGAAAATGGTTCAAAGGGAATGTATCTTTGTATTGGAAAATATCCTGAGCGGGGTAGCAATGCTCCACCAATGAAGTTACCAAAAAGCCTTGAAATGAAGTCAAGGCTTTTCACATTCCAGCCAGAATGACACTCGTGCTATGAAGCAACAATTAAAAAACGGGCTTTACATTGAACCAATACCCAAAAATAAAAAGAATCTTGGAATGGTTGAAGTTTCCCGTTAGCCACAGAAGTTATTTTCCTATCAGAAAAAGGGGGAATGCCCTATAACGGAAAAGTATTTATGAAGAAGGGGAATTAAAAATACAAAAGTTTAATTTACCACAAAAGAGGACCTTATCCCAAATTACGCACTTCTGCCCCTTTTTCATAAATACAATGTTGTCATCAGTTTTTCTTTGTTTCGTTACGCAGTTGCTCTATTTGCTCAATGGTTAAGCCTGTTCCCTTCGCTATGGTAGCATTGTCCAAGTTTAATGCAATAAAGTTTCTCGCAATCTCAATTTCTCGTTCCTCGACTGCCGTTTCCAAGGCACTTTTCAAATCTCGGTATTGAATAAGACTTTGTTCGTATCTATCTCGCTGTTCGGCACTTAAACCTGCTAACTCCGCAGTTCCGAAGGCTTTTTGAAAAATGAGTCCGTTGAGAATATTCGGAATATGCTCAAAACCCTCTAAGTTTTTCAGAAAGTAGCACCACTTGTCAAATTTCGTTTTCAGTTCGTTCTCCTTCAAATTGAACAAAGGCATTTGCAAAAATTTGAAATGCAGTTTGTCAAAAAATAAATCTCCATCTTGGTCTTTCAAAAACACGTCACGCCTAAACTTTCGTCTTTCCTCTGCCTCGTCATATTCAAAATCCAAAATTGCTACAAAATAAATGGGTTCTAACCTAAAATTCCAATCACCCTGTTGGGCTTGGTCTCTAATGGGAAAAGTTACGTAGAATAAACTTCGGTCTTTGAAGTATTTTACTTTTGCCTTCTGCATTTCTACGATAAACCTCTCTCCTGAAACAGCCTTGCAATGAATGTCAGAAATAGCCTTTCTTTCTGCCGACAAATCCGCCAAATTCTCTACATTACGAAAATTTAATTCCGCAATTTGGTGATGAGTAGGCAATAATTGATTGAGAAAGTCAATTAAAAGGTCTTTGTTGCCTTCTTCACCAAAGAGTTTTTTGAAACCAAAGTCTGTATATGGATTGATGTACTTTGCCATTGTAGTGTTTCGTTATATGCCATTGTAAAGTTACAAAATTTTAGAATGTTTTTTGAGAACTTGTCTTTTAAAATTGATGACAACGTCAGTCTGTCTAAAAACTATATTTTCATTGCTTTGAGAGTTTAGAAATGTGTATATTTTGGGGTTTTAGACAGATTGACGTTTTGCAGCTAAGAAACGTGGGGCTTTTCGGAGCACTTTCCTGTCCGTCCGTATCAAAGGTAGCCACGAAGCACGAACTTTGCGTAATCCACTGTCCGCCCCATGTTTTCTAAGGTGCTGTTGGGCTTAGTTTTTTTCTTTCTTCTCTATTTTAAGTTCTCTTAAATCTACTTTTAGTTCGTATGATTTTTCATTCATATAATCGTAGCAATGATAAATTGTCGTTTGCTGATTGACTTCTTCTTTTTCTTCCGTGGTTATTGACCCATTACAACTTTCAAAGACAAATTCTTCATATTCTTGTAGCTCATTGTGCTGATTAAAATCAAGATATAGGAAACCTTTTTCTAAACCTGTTCCACACATTCCAAATGCATAAAGTCTAGACATATGCTCATATCTCAAAATATACTTTCCTGATTTATGCGCTACTAACTCGAAGTTCCAAGTCCAACCACCAAAATTGTGAAGGTCAAATGCTTTGGTTGAATCGAAAAGTAAAAATTCACTTACGTTTTGAATTGACAAATCATCTTTGTCTAATTTAACTTCAAGCTTTTTGCTGCCATTCAACCAATAATTTCCGCTGTCGGATAAGACTATTTTCTCTTTGTAACCCTCTAAATTCTTATAGTAGTCCATGTCTTCCCAATGGTTACTTTTCATTTCTCTAAATCTCAGGAGTTCATTGCTTTTTGAAGTGTCGCTGAAATTATAAAGAATCAATTCTGGATAATTGTAAAAGCCGGTTAACGGAATTTTGATTTTGATTTTATCATAGTAATACCATCCGTCAACTGAATAAACTCCTGAATGATAGTTTGAAGTCTGGTTGTATTTCAAGTAAATCGTTATCAGATATTTGTCAATTTGTCCATTAAATAGCTTGTCCTGAACTACGATTTTTTCTATTCGTGGATATTGTTCTTGAGCGAACAATTGTATCGTCAATAGGAGTAGTATGAATGTTGTAATATGTTTCATTTCAAATTAAGCCCAACGGTTAAGCTATGTGAAAGTGGGAATTTACAGCACTTTTCTTGTCAAAAGTACAAAAGTTTTTGAAAAGTACAAAGCTATCAACTAAATATTTCGCCCACTTGCATATAGCGTTTGTTAGGTAATGTTATTCTTTGGTTATTGAGCCATTTTGATAGGTTGCAAAAACAAAACAATATCAGAACAAGACTTCATTTTCGGCGAATTAGTCTTTGCTGTTCCCCGAAGGCTTTTTGGATATTGAAACCCCAAATCCCCGAATTTAACCCTAAACTTTCGCACCCCAAGTCTTGAATGCGTAGCCTTTCAATTTTTTTCTTATAATATTACCCAACGTCAGGCTGTCTAAAAACTATTTTGAGTAAAGATAGCACAAAACCGAGAAAAATCCTTAATTTGAGAAATGAAATTTATACTAGGCAAAAACAGGGCAACTTATAGCCTGACAGCCCCACTA
>CAYZQI010000245.1:0-4703 GCA_964480455.1 uncultured Cytophagaceae bacterium | reverse complement strand
ATACCGAACCTAAAATGCAAAAATAAACAATCTTATAGAACCTAACAACCCTGCTGAGGGGGTTAGGGGGCTTTCCCTTTTGGGCTATGGGGCTTCCTCTTCCTTAGAATAATTCAATTCATTAGATAAAGATAGTTTTTCAGCCTTATTTAAAATAATTCATAAGTATATCTTAAATGAGGCTAAAAATACATGCTCTGGCTCAATATTTTAAAAATTTTATAATAAAATCTTAGTAAAAGTCAATTCTCAAAAAAAAACTCAAAAAAAAGCATACAAAATATACATGGAATCTTGTTTTTGTAATTTTATAACTAATTTTACTTAGTAAAGGTAATAAATACGCCTTAATGTTGCTAAAATAATAAAGTTTTAAAGAAAGTTAATCAAAAAAAGACCCTTGAATTAGTTTTGAATTTTTTAAAGAGAAAGGAAAAAATGAAACAGTATTTACAAAAAATCACACTATCTCTTAGTTTTATTTTATTTTCAGGAATTGCTGCATTTGCTCAGGAGGCTACTCCAACACTCAGTGCAGGAGATACAGCTTGGATGCTCATGGCAACTGCGATGGTTATGCTTATGACTCCTGCTGGGCTTGCCTTATTTTATGGTGGTCTTTCTCATAGCAAGTCTGCACTCAACACTGTAGGAATGAGTTATGTATCATTTTGCGTAGCTTCGGTAGCTTGGGTAATCATTGGCTACTCATTAGCATTTGGCGAGGGAAGTGTTTACATTGGTTCTTTCAGCGGCTTAATGCTGGAGAACATTAAAATCAGCGATTTAGCAAGTGGCACTTCTATCCCCACTTTACTTTTCGTAGTTTTTCAAGGCACGTTTGCTGCCATTGCAGTTGCCATTGTGAGTGGCTCGGTGGTAGAGCGTGTTAAGTTCTCTTTTTGGGTAGCCTTTTCGTTTTTGTGGGTCTTGATTGTATATAGTCCTATTACACACTGGGTTTGGGGTGGCGGTATGCTGAGCAATAGCGGAGAGCTAGATTTTGCGGGCGGTACTGTAATCCATATCAATGCAGGCGTAGCAGGTTTAGTATTGGCCTTGCTATTGGGCAAGCGAAAAAGTTTTGGTAATGGAGGCGACAAGCCTTTATCGCTCAAACTCACTGTGCTTGGCTCGGCTTTACTTTGGTTTGGCTGGTTTGGTTTCAATGCGGGCAGTGCGCTAGGCGCAAATGCTACGGCAGCCAATGCGATGCTCGTTACCAATGTAGCAGCAAGTGTAGGAGGTTTATCTTGGATAATGATTGAATGGATAAACAAAAAGAAACCAAGTTTGCTGGGGGTTGCCTCTGGAGCTGTTTCGGGCTTAGTAGGCATTACACCTGCTTGCGGTTTTGTAAGCGTAAGTGGTGCTTTAGCCATAGGTTTTGTATCTGGGGTAGTAGGTTATTATGGAGCTATCAAGCTAAAACACCTTCTCAAATATGATGATACACTAGATGCTTTTGGGATTCACGGCTTGGTAGGTATTTGGGGCTCTATTGCTACGGGTATTTTTGCCAATCCTGCCATCAACCCTGATGCTGTAGGTCTTCTTTATGGCAATCCTGCTCAAGTAGGCGTACAGCTGATTGCTGTAGTAGTAGTTACGGTTTATTCTGCATTGGCTACTGTGGTGGTCTATTATATGAGTGCTTTGGTAAGCGGAGGAGCAAGAGTAGATGAAAAAATGGAAACTGTGGGGCTTGACGAGGCTTATCACGGAGAACGTGGATTCAATATACATACGAGTTAATAGTTTAGTTTTTAATTTTAGGTATAATTGAGAAAAAGCCAAGCTCATTTTGAGTTTGGTTTTTTTATATAGATAGAGGGCTCTACTTGCTAGGTCTCGTAAAAATATTTATTTTCTTTCTTGAATTTTAATTTAGATATTTGCAGAGAATTTTAATTTTTTCAAAAAATAAAAAATCTAACACTTGGGATTTTTAGAAATAGGTAAATTAGTCAAAAACATTGCAGCTTATGCAGCTACCCAAAAGCAGTTAGTAACCATAGAAGTAGCTTTACGCAAGAAACAAGCTGCGCCTGTGGCATTGGCTGCTATCTTAGGGTTATTTTTTGTAACTTTTTTATTGATTGCTTGTGCCTTCTTATTGGCAGGGCTTTACCAATCGTTGGGTATGCAAGTGCTTACTAGTGCGGGGCTTGGTTTTCTCTCGGTAGCGGTTGTATTGATGATGTTAGCACTACTGATGCTCACTATTGCCAAAAAGCAGGGAAAATACACCAAAATAAAAGTAGAAAAATAATCATTAAAACATTAGAGAGAAGTCTTGTAACTCACTCAAAACCTAAGATAGTAAGCTATTGTATTTTTAGTTAAATAGCTTCCGCAAACAAATCCAACGCTATCTTTTATCAAATAAAAAAAAGTAAAAATGGCTGACAATCCACTTCCTTTCACAAAAATAGTAGAAAAAAAAGTAACTGAGCTTACCAAGCAAGAACTACTCAAACTTGCCGAAAAAGAAAAGCAAGCAGTAGTAGAGGGACTTAAAAAGCTCAAAAAAGAGGCTGGAACAGTAGCAGTAATGCTCGGTGCAGCATACGTTACTTTCAGGGTTACACGTTTTTTGTTTGGTGGAGGTAGCAGCAGAAGGAGAAGAAAAAGAGAATATATACAAATGCCCCCCCCTACCATTATCTACAAAAATGGGCCTGATACTAAAAGTACTATTTTAGATACTGTTATCAGAAAATTTACAGAAATTGCCCTCGATATAGTAGAGGAAAAACTTAAAGACAAAATATCAAATATCGGAAAAGAAGATGCCAAGTAATCTTATCCAAGAACTCTATCGCCGTAAAGAAGAAGGCATTAAATCTTTTGTATTGCTGATAGACCCCGATAAATTCGAGGAAGTACAAGCCGAAAAACTTGATAAATTGGGTGCTTTCCAACAAATAGATTTTCTTTTTGTAGGAGGCAGTCTCATCAACGGCTCAAGTATGGGGCAAGCCATTGAGTTATTAAAAAATTACACTAGCCTTCCCATCATCATCTTTCCAGGTAGCAATATGCACATCGCCCATAATGCTGATGCTATTTTATTCTTATCGCTTATCTCAGGCAGAAATCCTGAGTTTTTGATTGGACAACACATCATTGCAGCTCCTTTTCTAAAAAAAAGTAAACTTGAAATCCTCTCCACAGGGTATATGCTCATAGAAAGTGGCCGCGCCACCACAGTATCTTATATCAGCCATACCAGCCCCATACCCCACGATAAGCCCGAAGTAGCGGCTTGTACTGCTATGGCAGGCGAAATGCTCGGAATGAAACTTATCTATGCCGATGCAGGCAGCGGAGCTGAGAAAGCAGTAAGTGCTAAGATGATTCAAGCCATTAGAAAATCTATAAACACTCCCCTCATCATTGGGGGAGGCATCCGCTCTGGGGCAACCGCAGAGGCTATCCTCAAAGCAGGGGCAGATGTGATTGTAGTAGGCAATGCCGCCGAAGAAAATCCAGCCTTGATTGCAGAAATTCATCAATGTTTACAAAGAATGAACTAAATCTACTAAGCCATGGTGCCTTTTCGTGTGTATCAATTCTTAATGTATTTCCTCGGAGTAGGTTTGCTCTGTGCCTGCGACCGATACAATCCCGTCAATGAGGAAATCAATCCACCTCCGTCTTACCAGAATGTACTCAAACAAACCAGCCTTACAGCACTGCAAGATGCACTCAAAGAATATCCCAATGCACCCGAAAACCATTATCAACTTGCTCGCATACTCCATCAAAAGCAGGAAGATAGCCTAGCAAGCACCTACATTCAAGAAGCAATCAGACTAGACAGCAACCAGCAAAAATATAGATTTTTGTATGCACAGATTCTTTATCAACAAGATAAAAAAGTAGAGGCAAATGAACAAATACAGCGTATCCTCAGCACAGAAGAAGCCAATTTCACCAAGTTATTGCTTGCCGCAAAGGTCAGTTTTGATTTGAAAGATTATGATAATGCCCTTAAGCTACTCAACCAAGCTCTCGCGATAGATAATAAAAATCCTGAACTCTACTACTGGAAAGGTAGAATAGGTGTAGCGCGCCGCGATAGCTCTCAAGCCCTAAGCAACCTCCGTGAAGCACTCAAATTGCGCCCAACTTTTGTAGAGGTCTATGGCAGTCTTACAGCACTTTATATTAAATATGAGCTTTACATTACTGCCAATCGCTTTGCGAATGTAGGCATTCAACTTGACCCCAGCTATGCTCCACTTTATTTTCATAAAGCAGAGGCTTTCAGACGGAGGGTATATTTTGACGACAGTGCCAAAGTAGCTTACCAAAAAGCCTTTGAACTGGATAAGGATTTGTACCTCGCCGCTTATCACTTAGGTAAATATGCTTTCAGCGAAGGGAAGTGCGACCGAGCTAAGCAGTACCTCGAGCACGCACTCCGCTACCAAGATGACCTCGACAAAGCTCATTATTACTTAGGAGTATGCTACCGCAGGGCAGGAGATAAAGAAACTGCACTTCGTCTGCTGGCAATCGCTCTCAAGCAAAACCCCAACTATCTACCAGCCAATGATTTGTATTGGGGCATCAAAAACGAAATTGCACAAGCCAATCGGCTTGCCCGAGAGGATTCGCTCAGGCGCGCCTACTACAAGCAGCTAGAAGAACAGCGCAAAAAGGAATCTCAATAAATCATTTTTTTTAAATAGAAG
>CAYZQI010000244.1:0-4714 GCA_964480455.1 uncultured Cytophagaceae bacterium | reverse complement strand
GTGGGACCTACTGGATTCGAACCAGTGACCCCCTGCTTGTAAGGCAGGTGCTCTGAACCAGCTGAGCTAAGATCCCTTATTTTAACTTTATACATCTCTTTACGCCATTCTCCTTTTAGAATGGGACTGCAAATGTAGTAGCTTTTTATTTAGATTACAAATTTGATGTATTTTTTTTAAAATATTTCTCTGGTAGGGTTGCTCAACTTTTCTTGGAGGGGAGGTTTTTTTGATTACAAAGCCTTTGCTCACCTTGAAGCGTATCTCTCATGCGAGGCTGTGGCAATACATCTACATAGATAAGCGCATCTAAATCTGTGGAGGTGTATGGAGTGATGAGTGTGCCGCTGATGCTCCAATTTTTTATTTCATGGCTCTCTTGATTGCGAAGGAAATCTACAAAATCGTTGAGCATTTCTGCTTCTGTATTGTGTTGAGGGGCTACTTGTTTATCAAGCGGCGTGTAATGGGCAAAAAAAACGGCTATTTGTGAGGGGTAGTAATAGAGTAAGGTGGGTAAAACAATTAGGCAAACCAAGCAAGCTAGCAACATTTGTCTTTCTTGAAGATTTTTTAATAAATTCATAATGCAATTATTTTGTATTGAGAATGTGCTTTTTTGGTTTTTAATTCATTGCTTTTGTGAGTGTATCTCTATTAAAGTCAATAATATTTCAAAAAGGTTGCAGATTAAAGTCAATTTTGTTGTATGTTCGTTAGTCAAAAAACTCAATTGTAGTTTAGATTGTTCTAAAAGTTATCTGGATTTAATCAAAAAAAAGCATGAGATGGTTTTTGGGGTGTTTTATGTTACTAATAATTGGAGTATTAATCATTCAAATATCTCCTTTTTTTGCCCCTCTGTTGCAAGATACGGAGCTATCAGAGTGGTTGCTAAAGCAAGACCAAGACCTCGAGCGTGAATGGGGCAAGTACAACAAGTACCTGAGTACTTCAAGTACGCAAACACATTCAGACGATTGCCAAAAAGATATAGTCTCTGCCAAATATCAACAAACTTGGAATGACTTGGCACAAGGAAAAAATTTTAAAATTGATATTGAAATAGAAGGAACACCACGCTGCGAAGCTACTTTGTTTAGAAACCAACTTGAAGTATCAGAATGGAAAAATGACTATCACTACTGGAATCAAGTGTATCTTTCTTTAATTCAGTTTGATTCCCCAAAACTGAAATCACTACTCAATCAATTTGAACAACTCCGTCAAGAACAACAACTTGGTACTGCAGAGTTTGCAGAAGCAATTATTACCTTTATCCAGCATATCCCTTATGTACTTATCCTTGATAAAACCGTCAAAGAGGCACTCAAAGATGGCGATTTTTATAGAGAGTACATAGAAGTAGAAAAAAGACCTTACATCGAAAATATCAAATACGGCATACACTCTCCAATAGAGTTTCTACATACGCAGCAAGGCGATTGCGATACACGCACAGTACTTGCCTACACTATCCTGACCTACTTCAACTATGATGTAGCCATCATCAACTCGCCTGCACACTCTATGATAGGACTTCACCTGCCTGCCTATGGCGACCACATCATACACAATGGAAAAAAATACTTTCTCTGGGAAACTACCCAAGTAGGCTGGACACTCGGCATGGTAAGTCCCGAACACCGTAGAAATTTAGCTGTCTGTGTACCTAGTGTACATCAACACTGAGTGCTTGCCTCATTGGCTTATTACTTGATTTTACTCCATCACGTAGCCCAGTCACTCAACAAGGAAACCATAAAAAAAACAACCAACACGATTTTTTATCTCTAATATTTCTTACTTTTTTATAAATTATCTTATATTTACGACCAAATGGTTGGAATACTAAAATCTTTGAATAAATATGGATGAACAGCAAGAAACTCCACAAGACAACGAAAACAATAAGCTACCCATACCTGCACGCAAAGGGACTTGCCAGAAAGGTTTTTTTGTATTGCGCCGCTGCGACAAACCTGCTATTGCTAAGTGCGCTCTCAGCAAAAGACACATCTGCGAAGATTGTGCCATAGAATATGAAGGCAAAACAGTGAGTAGAGAAGCCTACGCACAAGAAATGAAACGCCTCAACCGCCCACGCCCACAACTCAAAGAACTACGACAATGGGACAATGATAGCCACGACGATTATGCGCTCTGGTACTACTACACACGTGAAGATTTTTACACGAGCAACAACTATGCGCCTTTTAATAGTTTTGACAGCTCATCTTTTTCTGAGAGCGGAGAGTTTGGAGGAGGTGAGTTTGGCGGGGCAGGAGTCACAGGAGAATGGGACGATGACTCTGGCAGTGGAGGATTCTATGACAGCTAACATCATATAAATATTGCATATAAAACTCATAATGAAATATACACTAAAAACACGCTACCGTAAACTTCTTGCTGATACGCTTACACCTGTTAATATTTACCTCAAACTGAGAGATAAATATGCTAACACTATCTTGCTAGAAAGCTCCGACTACCACGGCAATGAAAACAGCTTTTCTTATATCTGTTTTATGCCTATTGGGAGGTTTGAAGTAGCTAACCAAAAAATAAAGACTTACTACCCCGACCAAAGCACACAAAGCCAAGACATTAGCCCTGAGCTAGATGTGGTGGAGGTTTTCAGGGCTTTTGTTAAGCAATTTGAAGTAGAAGAAAATTATTTCAACTTTCCCCAAAATGGACTCTTTGGCTACACTACTTTTGATGCAGTGCGCTACTTTGAAGACATCAATATCAAAACCTTCGAAGATGAAACACGCAAAATCCCCGATATGCTTTACCAAATCTATCGCCTCGTGATAGCCATTAATCACTTCAAGAACGAGCTGTATCTTTTTGAGCATAGCTACCAAGACGAACACTCTTACCTAGATGAAGTAGAAACCGTCATCAATAGTCGTAATTTCCCTGCGTATCATTTTGAAAGCCAGCAAGAGGAAAGTTCAAATTTCAGTGATGAAGAATATATGGAAATAGTCGGTAAAGGCATACAGCACTGCAAGCGTGGTGATGTTTTTCAAATAGTATTGGCACGGCAATTTTCCAAACCCTTTCAAGGTGATGAGTTCAATGTTTATCGTGCTTTGCGCTCTATCAACCCTTCTCCTTATTTATTTTATTTTGATTTTGGAAATTTTAAAATATTTGGCTCTTCACCCGAAGCGCAAATCAAAATTGCAAAAGACATGGCAGAGATTCACCCTATAGCTGGCACTGTAAAACGTACTGGCAACGACCAAGAAGATGCAGCTATGGCACGCCAGCTATTTGATGATGAAAAAGAAAATGCCGAACACGTCATGCTGGTTGATTTGGCAAGAAACGACCTCAGCCGCAACGGAAACAATGTAAAAGTAGAAACTTTTAAAGAAATTCAATATTATTCGCATCTTATTCATCTTGTATCAAAAGTTACGGCTCAAATAGAAGAAGGAAAATCTAACCTACGCTTATTTGCAGATACCTTTCCAGCAGGCACACTCTCGGGCGCACCCAAATACAAGGCAATGGAACTCATCAACGAATACGAAAATCAAAATAGAGGTTATTATGGCGGTGCAATTGGTTTTTTGAGTTTCAAGGGAGATGTAAACCATGCCATTATGATTCGCTCTTTTTTGAGTAAAAATAATCAATTATTTTACCAAGCAGGCGGAGGAGTAGTATCCAAATCAAGCCCCAGAGGGGAGATGGAAGAGGTCAATAATAAATTGCGCGCCCTGAGAACTGCTATTCAAGATGCACAAAATATTTAATCTGACGATGACCGCCGTTGACGGTTGCAGACTTCAACGGCGGTTTTGTCCTCAATCTCGTTGGCGGTCGAGGACCTCAACAACGGTTTTGTTTACTTACTCAAATACAGATTACGCTCGCTGTAAATTTTCTTAAAAAATTCATCTCTTAGGTTTTTGATAAAGTAAATGGCCTCTCCTGTAGATTTCATCTCAGGGCCCAGTTCTTTATTGACATTCGGGAATTTATTAAAAGAAAAAACTGGTATCTTAATGGCGTAGCCCTGCCCAACGGGGATAAACCACGAAGTAGCAGACTTATCCAAATTAAAATCAGTCAGTTTTTTATCACCGAGCATAATCTTGGTGGCGTAATTGATGTAGGGGTTTTGATAGGCTTTACAGATAAATGGCACAGTCCTCGAGGCACGTGGATTGGCTTCTATCACATACACTGTTTCATCTTTGATGGCAAACTGAATGTTTATCAATCCTTTGGTATTGAGGGCGAGGGCAATGCGTTTAGTATATTCGGCAATTTGCTCCATCATCAGTGGGCTAAGTGAAAAAGGAGGCAGCACTGCATTAGAATCCCCAGAGTGAATACCTGCTGGCTCGATGTGTTCCATAATACCAATGATATAGACATCTTCCCCATCACAAAGCGCATCGGCTTCGGCTTCTATGGCATTATCTAAGAAGCGGTCAAGCAAAATATTATTATCAGGGAAAAAATTAAGCACATCTACTACATGTTCTTCTAGTTCTTGCTCATTGATAACAATTTTCATGCGTTGCCCACCCAGTACGTAAGAGGGGCGCACCAAAAGCGGAAAGTCTAGAGTTTTGGATAACTCAACAGCAGCTTCGGCGGTACGTACAGCCCCAAACTCAGGGTAAGGAATGTTATTTTCTTGCAAGAGAGTATAGAAAAACGCTCACGGTCTTCGGCAAGGTCT
>CAYZQI010000243.1:0-4745 GCA_964480455.1 uncultured Cytophagaceae bacterium | reverse complement strand
GTTTTAGCCCAATCTGACGCAAGCCTCGAGGCTTGCGTCAGATTGGGTAATTTATTTATCTCATCAACTCATCAAAACTTAGCTGAATATAGTAAATTCCACCTATTTCAGGATTGCCAAAGCCTGTGGTATAGTATTGATTGAACAAGTTGGAAGCTCCTAATTTGAGTATGGTTTTGAGTTTGGAGAATTTATAACTCACCTGTGCATCTATGGTTTGGTAAGCAGGTATCTCTCCAACACCAAAGATAGACTCCCAGAAAAAACTATTTTGCCAACGCCAGACTACATTGAAACCTACATTTTTGACTACCTCACGGTTGCTAAATGACACATTGCATCGGTAATCAGGTGTATTGAAGCGTGTCTGAAAGCTAGGAGGTACTTCGCCTACATTGAGGGCATTGTAGGCAATATTGGCATTGAGCCAATAGCCTTTGGGTAAGCCATATTCTAGCCCTACTGCCCAGCCATAGGCTTGCACAGGTTCATCTTGGCTAATGGCACTCAAAAATTTCTCTGGTGTGCCATCTGCCCTGAACCGTCCAAAGGCTTGACTAGCTATGAAACCGTTGTAAACATTGTAATACATATAAGCATCTACAAATATTTTTTCAGCAAAAAGCCCTTTGTAGCCTACTTCCCAAGCCGTAACACGCTCAGGGCGGAAATCGGGAAATTGCAAAGGCTCTTGGCTTGTATCGGGATTGCCAATGATGGGGCTGGGATTGTCTAATGGATAGACAGGATTATCTGTAATGTTAAGTGCATTTCTAAACTGAGGCAAGCCTCCAATCACTCTAAAAATACCCACATTCAAGTCGGTGTACTGGTCAGCCATAGAAGGAAAGCGAAAAGCACTTTGTACCGAAGCCCTTAAAAAATGCTGCTGAGCAGGGTCAAGGCTGTACACCGCAGAAATGCGTGGCGTAAGGCGTGCATCAAAGTTGCTGTTTTTGTCGTAGCGTGCTGTAGCGATAAAGCGTACTTTTTCTTTAAAGATTTTACGAATGAGCTGTAAATAGGCTCCCGTTTCAGTGATGATGTGTGGGTCGCCAGGTGCATCTCCAAAAATTGTCCCCTCACTATTGATGCGGTAAATCCTGTGACTAAAGCCTATCATTACCTCAGCAAATCGGAAATAATCACCAAAATTATACATTCCTTCTATGTTATACATCTGGCTGCGGTCTATGACGCGTGTCCCCCTTACACTGTTGCCATTGATGCTAAACTCATCTGTAAGTGGACGGCTTGTAAGTTCTGAAAACAACGCATCAAATTGTGCCTCACCTGGAAAAGGACGAAAGGGCAAATTAGGGTTCTGCACATTGCCATTAAAATCTCTGTTGTCCGCAAAAAAGCGTGCTACCAGCAGCGATACGTCCATAGGATTGCCTAGCAAGCGGTTTTGTGTAAAACTGGTGAGGTAATCTTCATACCATTGTTCACTAGATTTCCAAGCCTCATTGATTTGCAGGGCAGTAGTGCCTATGTCATAAGAATCTCCTGCATTTTCGCCTACTAGCCAAGCCCTCACAAAGAATTTTTCTGATTTTAGTTCTAATTTGGCATTGAACAAAGTAAACTTATTCAATGAAAAACGATTACTTGCCGTATAAACGCTTGTGCCTTGTCCTATCCCCCCTTGTGCTACCAGTTCTAAATCATTGCCAAAGCGATAATGCAGCGAGGCATTTCCTTTAAAGCTGTAGGTATTATAGTCTGCCAAATCACGTTCTAAATAGCCTGTGCGTGTTACGATTTGTCTTTCTGGAAATAAGCTAATTACTTGATTGAATACCTCGTCATACTCTGCACTGCCTGGCACTAGCCCTTGCGACCTTGCTACGCCATCAGCAGTTTGAGGGGCAAACTCAGCAATATTGACAGGAAAGAGGGCTTCATCTCCGTAGGTATTCACTCCATCATAAGCTGGGTTGTCTAAATGTGAAGTATTGCCAATGCTCAGATTGTTGTTATCTCGGTAGTCTGTGGCATGCCAATCCAAGGCATTCAAATAACTCAGGTTGATTTTAAAGGCAAAACGATTGTTAAAAGCCTTGGCGTAGCGGAGGTTTGCATCATACAAAGCCCTTGGATTATCTCTGTAAGATGCCCCTAAGTGCATCATACCTGTTTGCATAGAAAGGCTTAACCCTTGGTATTCAAATGGACTTTTGGTGGTCATCAAGATAGTACCATTTACACCACCCGCCCCATACAATGCCGAAGATGCCCCCACAAGGAGTTCAACACTTTCTATGTCTAGCTGCGAAGCCCCCACCAAGTTACCCGCAGAAAAATTAAGACCTGGAGCAGCATTGTCCACACCATCTATGTACTGACTGACGCGGTAGTTGGTATTATCATTAAAGCCACGAGTGTTGGGTGTTGAAAAAAGCAAACTTTGCTGCCCCATATCCACACCTTTGAGATTACGCAGTCCTTCATAAAAATTGGTGGCAGCTAGTGCCTGAATGGCTGTTACACCCATACGCTCTATACTTACTGGCGACTCGAGGCGACTTTCTTCAATTCTGGAAGCAGCCACTACAATTTCTTTTCCTAGTAAATTTTCTTCTTCTAACTCAATCAATAAATCTGTTGTGGAGGCTTGGCTGAGGGTCATCTCAAAAGCACGAAAGCCCATACTAGAAAAAACCAATACAAAAGGAAGAGGTACATCTGTTTTAAGTGTAAAATTACCTTCTGCATCAGTGCTAGTACCTGCTAGTTTGTTTTTTAGAAATACATTGACCCCTACTAGAGGCTCTTTGCTGCGTGCGTCTTGTACTCTACCAGTTATTTTGAGGCTTTGTGCAGCTAAGGGGTAATTCAAAAAGAAGATAGATACATAACTGAAAGCGAAAAGGTAAATTTTTAATTTCATATTTTTTGAGTTGAATGAACAAGATGCTTTTTTGCTTACGCAAATTAGTTTTTGTCGAGGTTTTTTCAAAATCTTTTCAAAAAAACTTTGTAAACTCGCTGCTGAATGTCTAATGAAAGACCTTTTTGAAAGATAAGTTTTTTCTTTTCGCCAAAATAATCTTAATTTGTAAAAATAAATTCAGCAATCTTAAACCAAAACTTTATTTACCATGAGATTATCCAAAAAATCGTCTCTTTTTTCAGGATTTTTACTCCTTTTGCTTAGCTTTAGCTTCCTTGCCACTTCTTGTGGCGATGATGATGATGACACTGGCGGAGAGCCGCTATTGGGCGTGTATGCTTTTGAAAGTGCCTTCTTTGTAGAATCTGTTACTTTTACCAATGACAATGATGATGACATAGTAAGAAACATAGGTGATAATGGAGCAGAGTTTGTCTCAGGACCGCTTTTGGAGGAATCTCCATGCACCGACCCAGATAACTCACGTATAGAGTTTAGGAATGATTTCAAGACTTATTTTGTGTGCGTAGGTGAAACCACCCCAGATGCAGAACAAGGTACTTGGATTATCAATTCAGGTAGAACCACGCTTACCATCACAGTTGTTACCGATTCTTCTCCTACGGGTAACTTTGTAATTCCTATCCAAAACCTTGTGATTACAGATGAAGAAATCACGGGAAGAATTGAGTCGTTGCCTGTACCTATCAATATTGACCAACCGCTTGGACAGGATAACTTGCAATTCATTAAAGTAGATGTAACGTTTAGCAGAGTGAATTAGCCCTTTGGGGGCTTACTCGCCCTAAGCCATTCGGTTCTTAGTAAATACTGTTGCCAGCAATACAAAAGCCTCTGCCACTGATGCAAAGGCTTTTGTGATTTTGGAGAAAATGGAAGGTGTAACTGAATAAATAAAAGCTGCAAGAGAAGGACTCGAACCTCCACAGAGCGGTTAGCTAATTGCAGCAAAGCGCAACAGTTTATCCACGTATCTCCACCCTCGAGACGGGAGGGCACGGCTGCCTAGTTTCGTCATCTTGCAGTATAAAAAGGCTGTGAGAGAAGGACTCGAACCTTCACAGAGCGGTTAGCTAATTGCGGCAAAGCGCAATAGTTTATCCACGTATCTCTACCCTCGAGACGGGAGGGCACGGCTGCCTAGTTTCGTCATCTCACAGTATTGTTATTTCAAAGAACTTTGTCTTAATTGACTTTACAAAATAACGGCAGAATTTTTTTTTATACAAATTTCTTAAAAAGTATTTTAAATTTTTATTGAAATCATTATTTTTGAATATATTATTAAGATAATCTAAAAATTGATAAAGAATATGAATCAAAATTACGAAATCGATAATGTAGATTTGAAGATTTTGGGCTTGCTCTCCAAAGATGCCAATATGCCTTATACTGAGGTAGCCAAGCAAGTATTTGTTTCTGATGGTACTGTGCATGTGCGCATGAAACGCCTCAAAGAACTAGGCATTGTGCTGGGGGCGCAACTCAATATAGACTACAGTAAACTAGGCTGGGACATTGTGGCTTTTTTGGGGATTTACCTAGATAAGAGTTCTCTCTACACCGAAGTTGCCGAAGATCTCAAACAAATCTCTGAAATTACGGGAATGCACTACACCACAGGGGGCTACAGCGTCTTTGCAAAGATAGTATGCAGAGATACAAAGCACCTCCGTAATGTGCTACACGATAAAATACAGAAGGTAAAAGGGATTCAGCGTACTGAAACCTTTATCTCTTTGGAGGAGGGTATCAATAGAAGTGTGAATTTGTTTTAAGGAATGAATAATAAATAATTTGTACAATTAGGGCAAAATAGTATAGTTCA
>CAYZQI010000242.1:0-4765 GCA_964480455.1 uncultured Cytophagaceae bacterium | reverse complement strand
AGAAAAAAAGCAAATAGAGCTAGAAAAAAAACAAATAGAACTAGAAGAAAGCAATCGAAGACGGCAAATACAATGGCTGCTGACTCTTGGCGCATTGGGCGCGAGTTTAGTGATTTTGGTTTTTGCCATTTCTTTGTACCGTGCTAACCAACAAAAAAAGGCCACTAATTTGTTGCTCAGAGAACAAAACAAGGCAATCATCATTCAAAATGATGAAATCAAAAAACAACGCAACGCCATAGAATTACAAAAAAATCAAATTGAGAAACAACGCAACGAAATAGCCCGCAAGAGCCAAAATATAGAAAGTAGTATTCAGTATGCACAGCGTATTCAGCAAGCTATGCTGCCGCAAGGAGAAACTATTGATAAATCTCTACCGCTAAATTTCATACTGTATCTACCTCGCGATGTGGTGAGTGGAGATTTTTATTGGTTTGCACGCATAGAACCTAAGCCCCTCTATGCAGAGGAAATTACCTCCAAAGGAAAAGAGCAAGTATTCAAGGGCTTTACCTCTGAGAAAATAGTGATAGCTGCCGTTGATTGTACAGGACACGGGGTGCCTGGAGCGTTTATGTCAATGATTGGCGACTCTCTCATGAATCAAATTATCTTAGACAGAGGTATTGTAGAACCTGACCAAATTCTAGTACAAATGCACCAAGGCATCAGAACTGCCCTCAAGCAAACCCAAACCCAAAATCAAGATGGTATGGACATAGCACTTTGCGTGATAAACCCACAAGAAAAGACGGTGAGCTACTCAGGAGCTAAAAACTCACTGCTCTACGTGCAAGACAAAAAACTCTACGAACTCAAAGCCAGTATTTTAGGCTTAGGTGGGCTGCCTGCACCCCGAAACGAACACTACGGCTATCCTAAGCACGTCATCTCTTATAAAGAAGACCCTACTACTCTTTATTTGTACTCAGATGGCTTTCAAGACCAATTTGGCGGACCTAAAAACAAAAAATTTATGCGCCGTAGGTTCAAAGAATTACTTTTTGAAATTCACCAAGAGCCTATGCACTATCAAAAAGAACTCTTACTCCAGACACTCAACGAGTGGAAACAAGAAGAAAGACAAATGGACGATATTCTGGTCATTGGTATTCGCTTAGCTTAGTATCTAATCTAATCTAAAAAATATACTCGCTCGTCCTTTCAACTCTTGTTTATTCAAAATTTTCTCAGCCCTCTCTCAGATATTGATAGGCTTTTTTGACGGTCTCAAAATCGAATGAAGCAATCATTTTATCCATTTTTTCTTTAATGAGTTCATTGCCTAAGTTGCCTATGCTGCCGATATGTGTATGTTGAATTTCACGGTTAGCTTGGTAGCTACCTTCTCTGATTTGCTGGGCTACCTGCTGGTAGGCCTCTCTGAAAGGCGTACCTTCTAGCACCAACTGATTGACCATCTCTACAGAAAAAAGATAATCATACAGCGGTGCCTGTACAATGTCTTCTGTAATGATAACATTTTTCAAAGCGAGGTCTGCGATACTGAGGCAGTCTTTTAAAGTTTGAAAAGCAGGGAAAAAATGCTCTTTCAAAAGCTGAAAATCACGGTGATAGCCCGAGGGTAAATTATTGCTTATTAAGGTCATTTCCATAGGCAAAGCCTGTAATTGATTGCATTTGCCACGGATTAGTTCAAACACATCAGGATTCTTTTTGTGGGGCATAATGCTAGAACCTGTAGTGAAGCCCTCTGGAAAGCGTAAAAAAGCAAAGTTTTGGCTATTATACAAGCATACATCCAGAGCCATTTTTGCGAGTGTAGCAGCTAAATTTGCTATAGCAAAACCCACTATGCGCTCTACCTTGCCTCTGCCCATTTGTGCATAGACCACATTGTAGTTCAATTGCTCAAAGCCTAAGAGTTCAGTAGTCATTGCCCTGTCTAAGGGAAAAGAAGAACCATACCCTGCCGCCGAGCCAAGCGGGTTTTGGTTGGTAATGCGGTAAGCACTTTGTAGCAGTAGCATATCATCGGTAAGCGACTCAGCATAGGCGCCAAACCAAAGCCCAAAAGAGGAAGGCATAGCTACTTGAAGATGTGTGTAGCCAGGCAGCAAGCTATGCTTGTACTGCTCGCTCAGGCTTTGCAGGGTATTGAAGAGTTGGTAGGTGAGGTGTACTATTTTTTCTATTTCGGCACGTACAAAAAGTTTAATGTCAAGCAATACCTGGTCGTTTCGAGAGCGTCCGCTGTGCACCCTTTTGCCTATTTCTCCGAGCGATTTGGTGAGCTCGAGTTCTACTTGTGAGTGTATATCTTCTACTCCTTCTTCTATTTTAAAAGCGTAGCTTTCTATTTTCTCGAGCAGATGCTTGAGTGCCAAGTTGAGTTGCCCAAAATCTTCGGCAGAGAGGAGGTTTATTTTGTGCAGCATTCGGATATGCGCCATAGTGCCTAGTACATCAAAAGGGGCAAGCAGGAGGTCAAGTTCATTATCGTTGCCAATAGTGAATGTTTCTATTTTTTGGTGGATTTCTGTACGTGCGTTCCAGAGTTTTGTCATTTGCTTCTTCCAGGGGGTAGTTTGATTTTGAATATATTTTGCTGAGATTTCTTGTCAATAAGCTGAAAGTAGTACCTTAAAAACCTTCAATTTTTCATGAAACTTAGCCATAAAAAGAGACTATTCTGGTACAAGTTCCATGTTTTTGATACTTCTACGGTACTAAGATAACACTTTTTTTGAAATTTCTGAAGCAACTAGCTAAACACTAGCTGCATTGCATCAATCCTTTCGGGCTAATGACCCCATCTAGGGCTATGTCATATTCATTCAATCCTTCTATTGAGTCAATAGGTTCAAAAAATGACAGTCCTATCTTGAGCGTATGCTTCGGACACTTTGCCAAAAATTTATCATAAAAGCCTTTTCCATAACCCACTCTATGTCCTTGCCTATCATAGGCAAGCAGAGGCACTAATACCAAGTCTATTTGTGTGGCTTCTACAATTTTTGCACCCACAGGTTCTAAAATTCCCCAATGATTTTCTTGGAGTGGAGTACTGCTTTGCAATACAAAATGCACTAATTCATTTTTATCAAAATCAGTAGTAGGTACTACTATTTTGGTGGTGTGGCACTGTTGCCATATTGGGTGTATGATGCCAAACGTATCCACTTCATTGAATTTGGCAGCGGGCAAAAAAGTATGTAAGTGTTTTACCTTCTCCAATGAAAAGTTTTCAAAAAAAAGGTCTTTAATCTGTTTATTGTATCGTCTGACAATGTCAGGGTTTAGGTTTTTTCGCTGTGCGAGATAGTATTTTCTAGCTTCTTGTTTTTTCACAATAAATTTAGCAGCGATGAAGATTAATTAATTCAAAATTTTAAACTCAATTCGCTCCATTTTCACGTCATTATCGGCAGCCGTTCCAAAGCCCTTGTAGGCTTCCGTCTGATAATAAGATTTTGTATTGATACGGTTAGGATTAATTTCGCCTACTTCTACTAAGTACTTCTTGACAGCCTCGGCGCGTGCCAAAGAAAGGTCTAGGTTGGCTTTATTGTCTGTAAATCCACCAAGCTCTACTTTCATCTTGGGGTTATCTTTTAGAATTTGTACCAATCGATTGAGCTCGGGAAAGGCTGCGGGGTCAAAATTGGCATTTGCTCGTTCAAAAGCTACTTCTCTTAGAGGAATTTGTTGCCCTGCCCTGAGTGGTTGTAGGTAAATATCTTTGCGAAACCTGCTAAACTCCTCATATTTTAGGCTTTCTGTGATGGTGTAATAGTTGCGTGCTGAAACTTCAAGTACAAACGACTTTTGTGCTATGCCCGTAAAAGCATACTGCCCTGTGCGGTAATCTGCTTCATATACTTCTCTGATTTTTGTATCGGGTACATAGTATTGAACTTCGGCAGCCAAAGGGGTTTTACTTTCAGCATCATAGACTGTACCCGCAAGCGCAAGGCTAGGTTGGCTAGGAGTGCTAGGGGTAGTGCTAGGTGGAGTAGGCGTATTTTTTTTAGGTAAATTGCTGGTGCTAATCTCAGGTTGGCTATCAGGAAACACAGGTTTAGCTACTTCGCTCAAGGGCATATCTTCAGCAACAGCCACTACTGAGACATCATCAATAAAATAATAAGCTGCATCAAAGCTGCCACTTTCCATTTCTCTTAACGTAGTTTCTTTTTTGGGGAAGAAATTACCAATTACAATGTAGGCATAGTTCTGCTCAGGGCGAATAACTGCACTGATTTCATACCAAATATCCGATTCTTCTATCACCTCCGTGGCAAGGATATGGTACCTACGGCTTTCATAGGCTTTTTCAGGGTCATTGCTAAAAAGTACACCAAGATTATTGCTTGCAAAACGCGCGTGGGCTGCCGCGCGGCTTACTTTTAGTTTTACTTCGTATTTTTTACCTGCTTGGAGTGGCTGCAGAAGTTGTGCGCCTATCAGCTCATTGTCATATTTCCAATGGTAAGTCAAGATACCCACATAACCTTTGCCCGAAGCGGGTGTCTGCACATCAAAGGTATTGCTTGGTGTACGCAGAAAAGCACTTTCTGAACAAGCATGAAACACATCGGGCGTAAAGTGATAGCCTTTCCAAAATTTAGCTTTTTCTATTTGGTCAAAATATAAATTACAATCGTTGATTTGTTCAAAGCTCGGGTTAGGTACAAGGTTCTGAGCAAATCCAAGCTGCAGCAAGCTTAGGTATTTAAAAAGTATAAAGCAGGATATAATTCTCATATTCTTATCGATTTAAGTGAATAGGTAAAAAAGT
>CAYZQI010000241.1:0-4892 GCA_964480455.1 uncultured Cytophagaceae bacterium | reverse complement strand
ACTATTTTGCCCTAATTGTACAAATTATTTATTATTCATTCCTAAGGGTTTCTAAAACCCTTAGGATGTAAATTTATCACAAAGCAGCATTGAGCCAAGTTACAAACTCGGAAGATTGGTACATAGCTTGTCCATCGTGCCCTACTCCGTTTACTGTTACTTTTACATGTTGTTGGGTGTTGCTATAATTGGTTTCCATTAGTCGGAAGATGTTTTCACCTCTTTTAAATCGATTCTGACCCAATAAAGTAGCCTCGCAATCTGTAGTATTGAGCGAACCTGTGGTAGATACATCATTAGTACCTAAGAGGTAAGTAACTTTTCTGCCAACCATTTGCGCATCTACGGTAGCCTCTGTTGTTCCACTTAAATAACTAGGCGGATTTACAAAACCCAAGGGCCAATGATTGAAAGTTGGACAGTTGCTCACTGGTACAAATTGCCCTGTGCTTTCATTGTACCTTACATCATCAGGATAATAAAAATACTGGCTATTGGCTACTACGTACTGAAAATCAAGGTGAGAATACTGATTCTCGGATAAGTTGGCGGCTGCATATACATGTGTGAACAAGCCCCCCGAAGAGTGTCCTGTGATGATGACTTTCTCTAAAACAGGGAAGTGCGTCTGGTCGGCTAACAAGGCGAGGATTTGGTCTATGACTGCAAAAGAACTAATACTAACTGTATTGCCAGAGGTTTGCCCTTCTCTCCAAGCAGAAGAAGACCAGTATAAATCTCCTGACTGTGCATCTGCTTGTGCTTTGAAAAAAGGTGCAATAAGGATAGTTTCATCTTCAAGATTTTGGTTTCGGAGTGTGGTCATCATATAAGAAAAGTAGTTATCGGCATCTTGGCCTAGCCCGTGTATTACAATGACTGCACTTTTTAATTCGTCCCAGCGTGCATTGTCTAAATCAATAGGAAAGCTACTGTAAAAGTTAAAATTGGCACTTCCCCCTGAATTACCTGTAATACTGAGATTTCGGAAGCAGTCTTGGCTTGCCGAAATACAAGGTGCTTGCTGGGTAATCAAGCCGCCCCCACGAGTAGTAAAACTGAGGTTGATTGCATTGCTGAGTGTCGCATTATCTTGCCCGATTGCGCTGGTGTTTACAGTTAGTTGGTAGCTAGTGTTAGGTTGCAGTGTGGCTGTGATGGTTACTGCACTAGAAGCATTGCTGTAACTAAAACCTAAATTACTGACAGCACCTGCGGCACTGCGCAACGAAAAAGCTGACTCAAACCTAGCAGGCGTTATAGCCTTTGAGAAAGTCAGGCGAATATTTGCTTCATTGGCTACGTTGATAGTGCCTTCCGTCAGAGGTGTTCCATTGGCGGTGATTCCCAACAGAGAAATAGTATTACTTGGCGTATCTTCACCACAAGATACCAAAAACAGCATCAGAATACAATTTATGAGAAGTTTGAATTTGAGGATTTTCATGATTTGTATATTTTTAAGTTTGGAGGGCTGTACCTCCAAACTCTGTGATTAAGATTGATAACTAAAAACTTGTACCATCTGCTTTTGTTCCAGGAGAAAACAGCAAAACAGGATTTGCAGTAGTATGCAAAGTATAGCCGCCGCTAACGTCTGGTGAGCGAGTGATGGATTGGTCGTTTCCAAAGTTAAGCCCTGCACCTTCTATTTGTGTGTCGAAAGAAAGGAATACATTGCCCATATTGTCTAGAATGGTGATGGTATCATTGGCATTGTTGAGACTCATATTACCTGCATCACTTACGCCTACCAAAGCCCCACCAAAGCTTCCTGTGGGCGTGCCTCCTCCAAAGAGTACATATACGCCTCCTGCAGGAATGATAGTTCCCTGTGGGAAAGTATGCAAAGGAACTCCTGATGCCAAATTAGTAGCATCATAGAGTGTATAGCCGCTGATATCAATGGCTGAGTTGGAGTCGTTGATAAATTCAATGAACTCATCTTCTGAGGCACTGCGCACACCATCTCCATTGGCATCACCTGCTAGGTCGTTGGGTGGGTCAAAGAGTACCTCGTTGATGATAAAGCCCTGTCTAGGAGGTAAGTTTCCTGCAAAGTTAGTTCCATCAGATTTCTTGCCAGGAGAAAACAAAAGGGCTGCATTGGCAGTGGTATGCAAGGCAAAATCGCCGTTGATGTCTTGAAACCTTGTAACAGACTGGTCTGCACCAAAATTAATGCCTGCACCTTCCCCTTGTGTACTAAAGTTAAGGAAAGTATTTCCATTATTGTCTAAAATAATGATGTCATCATCAGCATTGTTGAGGTTCATATTTCCTGTGGTAGATACCCCAACTTGCGCCGTACCGAAATCGCCCGAGGGGTTTCCTCCACCAAACAAGACATAGACTCCACCCGCTGGAATGATAGTGCCCGCTGGAAAGACATGCCTCACGAGGTCAGCATCAGAAAGTGTGAACCCGCTCAAGTCTATGGGTTGGTCAGAGTCATTGACAAACTCTATAAACTCATCTTCTGAAGCACTGCGCGTACCATCTCCGTTGGCATCTCCAGCATCACCATTGGGTGGGTCAAAGAGTACTTCATTAATAATAAAGCCACGGTCGGGGAAACCATCTCCATTGCTATCAATGTCATCATCTATCAGAGTAATATTGACTAATTGTGGAGTGATTTCTTCTGCATTGGTGATTTGATTGATGCTTACTTCTATGCGCTCTGTTCCTTCTATGCTATTATCTTGGAGAGCCGTAATGCTTGTAGTTACAGTAGTCTGCCCTGCGGGTATGGTCAGGCTGTTGCTACTTACGGTATAATCCGCATCTTGTGTGGCTGTGCCTTCAAAGTTGAGGGTTACGGTTACATCTAGTTCTACTATTTCGCTTAGAGTTGCGGTAATAGTGGCTACTTCTCCTGACTCTCTGATAGAGGTTACATCACTTTGCAGTGTAACATTGGGCGGCACAAAAGGTGCTGTGGTGAAATTCAAGGAAAAATTTTGTGTCAATACTTCTCCCTCCTCGCCGTAGCTTCCTGCATTAATTGAGAGCGTATAGTTACTTTCAAAATCCAGTGAGGTATTGGTGCGGATAATGAGCGTTGAATTGGTATTGGCATACTCCACACTGTAATCTACTTGCCCACTCCCCCCTGTAAAAGAAAGTGCTGCTTCAATGGCTGTTTGATTAAGTGTATGACTAAAAATAAGCTCTATTTCTACATTTTTTGAGATACCATCTATTCCATTAGTAGCTTGCACATTGTTTATTTTTTGCGATAGCACCCTAAGGCTATTGTCAAGCATCTCTTCTTCAGGCTCACAAGAGAAGACAATCAGCCCCAAAAGTGTCAGGATAAATACTTTAGATTGTTTTAAAAGAATATTTATGTTCATCTTATTTCAAATTTAAGTGATACGTCTGTTGAAAATTAATTATTGATATTGGTGGGTTGAAAGAAATTAGGAATTGGGCTAGGCACACTTGAGTTTCTATCAATCTCAGATTGTGGATACAAAAACCTTTGGGGTAGCTGATTCCCTACATTGGGCTGTACGGGCACTCTTACAATGCTTTCATTCTGAGTTCTTCGCATGTCGTTAAAGCCCTCAATTTGGTTAAAGAAGGTAATGTATCTTTCTTCCAGAATCTCACGAAGAAGGGCATCATCTGCGCTGATGCCATCTAAGTTTTCAATGCCTCCATTGCTAAAATCAGCATTTACATAAGCGTCATATTTTATCTCGTTCAAGTTTACATTTCTCAGATAGCCTCCTGCTGCCATAAAAGCCCTAAACTCGTTGAGGTGGGTGAGCCCTGTGCTGAAGCCTTGGTTACGGAAGCCCGCCTCTGCCAAAATCAATAGATTTTCTTCATAAGTTACTACAGGTGCAGAGGCTGTTGCTGCGGCAAATCCATTGGTATTGGGCTGTACTCCTAAGCTATTGGTTAGGAAGTAAAAGTTAAACCTACCCGTTTCGTCTGTTTTGGCATTGCCTCGGTAGTTGGCTGGGGTTGGGTTAGTAGCTGCATTGGGCTGTATGAGGCTAGTCATAAAATCTGAGATAATTACATCAGCTCCTCTTACCTCTACGGCAAAGAATAAGTAAGTAAGGTTAGATTCTTCTTGCCCAATGCCATGCGGTGCATACATGGCTTGGTTCAGGGCATTGATGCCTAGCAAGGCAGCCTCATAAGCATTGGCATATTGGCGTGTGTGCATAAAGTACCTAGCTTTGAGCGTGTAAGCCACTCTAGTCCACTTGGCAGCATCTCCATCAAAATAAATATCAGCACCCCCAGCAGGTCTGTCAGTACCCGAAGCTAGGTTAAAGATTGCGTCATCTAGCAAATCTTGTACCCCCGCATAGACGGCTGTTTGCTCTTCGTAAGCAGGATTCTCTATCAGAATTTGCCCTGCCTCTCTAAAAGGCACATCACCATACAAAGAAGCTGCCGTGCCAATGGCTTGTGCCTGTAATACCTGTGCGATGCCTTTAGAGATGCCTTCAATTCCCTCCTCGGCAGCTGCTCTTTCAGCCTCTAGTGCATTTCTATAAGTATCCACATAGACATCAAACCATAGTCCGTTAAAATCACCCGTAGTAAGGGAATAATTAGTAAACCCTAGGTGTTGTCGGTCTATGCCTGTGTAGTATCCGCAGAAGATGCCCGCTCTTCGCGCAGATTCTCCTGTATTAAGGATAATACTACCTACCTCAGCACCCGTCAGGATATTTTGGTAAGAAGCACTTGTGAGGTTGTTGGGGTCTTGGTTGATGCCATCTACCAAGCTACTACAAGCACTCAGTGTGGCAATAATCATGAAGTAATAAATATATTTTTTCATTTTATTTTTTTTAAGGTTTTATACTACAATGGTTCGTTAAAAATTAGGCAGCTCTAGCCCCGAAAGAATAAAGCTGCTT
>CAYZQI010000240.1:0-4985 GCA_964480455.1 uncultured Cytophagaceae bacterium | reverse complement strand
CTTTGATAAATATTGAGGATGAAAAATTCCGCCTGTGTTTTAAATACTGCTCTATTGCGAGAAATCTGCAAATCCTCGGCGCATTCGGATATTTAAGCAGAATCAAGGGTAAGACTTATTTTGTACAATATATAAAACCTGCTTTTGAGACATTGAAGCTCAGCCTTTCCTCTTTTGAAGATGAAGAATTTTCAGGGCATAAGCGCATTGGTTACTCAGGCTATGACATCAGCAAAAAACTCGTTCTAGGATTAATTTACCTGAATGGTTATGGTATTGCGAAAGTTGATAAAAATAAAGCAGAATCATTATTACTAAAGGCAAGAAATGTTATTGCTTTTGAATCTCTGGTATTAAATTACAATGAAGAAGTAATCAATGAGGTAGCAAAAAGGTATGAAAGTTCTGCTAGAAATTACGGTAGTAAGTATGGTCAAACTGAAGCTATGCAGTGGTTTAGTTTGATGGCAAACAATGTCAGTGGAAGAATGAGTAAGGAGGCAGTTGAGTTTGGTAAAGAACGCTACGAATTCCACAAGAACAATATGTATCAAGTCTATGATGTATCTTATCAACGAGATGAATATCAATATACAATACAACAAGATAGATATAACGATGAAAGAAAGGTTTACAAGACCGTAACAGATACTCGAGAGGAGGTTAAAGCAGTTCCACGAAAAACTCCTTTCAATCCTCCTCCGATTCCTGACATTCAAATATTATTGAAAGAATATTATGAAAAATTTAGGATAGATAGAAAAAAATATTGGGAAACGAATAATTGAGTTAGTAGCTTTAATTGATTAAAGTGTTTGGTTTCTCATTCTAGTCCTAGATTATGCAAACAAGCATAACCTATAAAAACAAACTGGTCAGATAGGTCTTTATCTGACCATATTTTTGCATCATAGAGCTGTGATTTGAGCTTGAGTGTAGGGTTTTTATTTTATATTTGAGTTTATATGCTTCGTGATTTTGTTGTGCGCGAGAGGCTAAGAGTAGTTGTGGGTAAGGATACTAAAAGCAGGTAAGTTTTTTCAGCAATGTAAGTACCAAGTAATGATAGATGACCTCAGTGGTACTGAGGTCATCTATTATTTACACCTCCCAAACTTTGGGAGGTGTAATCTATAAAGCGTTGATTATTAGTGTCTTAACTTATTATTCATAGGGGGCATTATGTATTTTATAATTTGAGATAAATAAACAAGTAAAATGCCTTGATTTTCATGAACGATTTGTATTTTTGTAAATCATTAATGAAAATCATTACTTATGAATTTAACTGCTTTTGAATACACAGATGCCCGTCAAGTGCGTACAATCCAAATAAATGGTGAAACTTGGTTTGTAGTTTCTGATATTTGTGACATACTCAATCTAGGAACTATCACTAGGGTAGTAGAAAGATTAGATGAAGATGAGTTGAGTCAGACTCAAGTCATGGATAAAATAGGACGCAAGCAGCAAATGCACATCTGCAACGAGAGTGGCTTGTATAACCTCATCCTTCGGAGTGATAAGCCTGAAGCAAAATCTTTCAAAAAGTGGGTTACCAAAGAGGTATTGCCTGCAATTCGTAAAACAGGCTCGTACAGTTTACAAGGGAAAACGCAGTTAGAAGCACTTTTGATAACTGTGCAACAAATGGTCGCACAAGAACAAAAAATACGTGAACACGACCTTAAATTAGTCGAACACGAAGACAGAATATCAAAAATAGAAGCAAAAATCAAGACAACCAACAAAGATTATTTTAGTCTTGCAGGCTATTATGCTTTGCGAAAACGAGCTTGGAATCTTTCTAATAAAGAGGCTCAAAGCACGGGTAAGCTACTTACCAAAGCAAGCCAAAGTGCAGGCATGGCTGTCATAAAAGTACAAGACAGCAAATACGGCGAAGTAAATGGCTACCATCAAGATATTTTGGCGGAGGTGCTGAAGTTTTAGGTTGGTGACGACCTCACAAACTGGTCAGATGACTCTCCCTCTGAGCATATTTTTTGCATCATAGAGCTGTGGTTTGAGCTTGAGTGTAGGGTTTTTATGCGAGATTTTATTTTATATTTGAGTTTGCAAGATTTGTGAAGTTTGAGAATAGTTGCGGGTCGAGGCACTAAGAAAAAAGGAGGTATTTACCGACTACAGAACAGTAGATTTTTAATCTGGTAAGCCAACTCTGGTGTTTATCGTTCACAAAACACTTTTTAAGGTGCGTTTTGGTTCGTGGGACACAAACCAAGGGATAGATAGAATTCTGGCAAGCAAAGAGACTGACCTGTGCGTGTACAAAATCCCTATTTCCTATAGCTTAAACTAAGCAGCATAATCTCCGTGATGGACTTGTAACGGCGGACTTCTGTCTGCTGTTTTAGGTTTTTCAGAACAGTTAGAAAGGTACTCTTATACTCTGACCAAAAATTTGAGAGAAAAGTCCATCTCATTTGTTTTTCAATTGCTACAAAATGCAGAGGGGAGAACACTCAGGCATAAGGGCCAAAAACGTGTTTCTTTTACTCTTTTGATTTTCTGATAATTTGTGTGAAAATCTGCAGCAGCAGACTTTAGCCTGCCCTCTTAGCACTCAAACAGACTTCGGTCTGTGTTGCTTCCACAAAAATTATCATACACCCCCTTTTTTGTGTAAGAGGCAAAATCTAAGACTTGCTTGCAATCAGTTTTTTTGTATTTTTGCTAAGAGTAAGTCGATAAAAAGTATTTATTGCCGCCTTTTTTACCAAAAAACAGCCTTATTGCAAAGAACTAAAAATTAAAATGAAAACTTTCAAAACTCAAATCAATAAAAACACCCCACACTATCAAGAAAACTACACCAAAATGATGACTTTGGTTGAAAAACTAGAGGGACATCTGCTAGAAAGCCGTTATGAAGGCGAACCCAAGCACCTTGAGCGCGCCCGCAAACGAGGTAAACTGTTCGCCCGCGAACGTATAGAACTATTACTTGACCCTGACAGCCCCTTTCTTGAACTTTTACCGCTCTCAGGTATGGGACGCAAAGATGGCTTTGGGGCTGGAGGTACCAATGTAAGCGGCATCGGGTTGGTTTCGGGTAAATTGTGCATGATTAACTCCAATGTAGGCACACGCAAAGGCGGCTCGGTAGATTATCATACCGTTTTTAAGACTTTCCGCATCAATGAAATTACACTCGAAAACAAATTACCTACCATCAGCCTCGTAGAAAGTGGTGGGGCAAACCTACCCGACCAAGCCAAAATTTTTAATTATGGGGGCTCTAGTTTTAGAGAAATCACGCGCCGCTCGGCATTAGGGATTCCTACCATAGCCGTTGTATTTGGCAATGCCACCGCAGGAGGGGCTTATGTGCCAGGTATGGCAGATTATTCTATCTTTCAGAAAAAACAAGCCAAAGTATTTTTGGCAGGGCCTCCCCTCGTAAAAATGGCAACCAATGAAGATACCGATGATGAAAGCTTAGGCGGTGCTGAAATGCACGCACGCATGTCGGGTGTAGCAGATTACCTTGCCGAAGATGAGTATGATGGCATCAGGTTAGCACGTGAGATTATGGAAACCATCTCTACCACACACCCACACTTTACCCCCCAAGACGACATAGAAGAACCACGCTACAGTGCCGAAGAGCTTCTAGGAATCGTATCGGCTGATGTCAAGATTCCTTTTGATAGCCGTGAGATTATCGCCAGGGTGGCAGATGGCTCAGAGTTTAGCGAGTTCAAGCCCGAATATGGCAAAACCCTCGTTACGGGCTGGGCAAAAATTCACGGCTACCCCGTAGGAATCATTGCTAACAATGGTGTTATCTTTTCGGAAGATGCCAACAAAGGCACACAGTTTATACAGCTTTGCAATAAAAATGATGTTCCTTTGATTTTTATGCAAAACATCACAGGTTTTATGGTGGGCAAGCAATACGAAGAAGGCGGCATTATCAAAAATGGTGCAAAACTAATCAATGCAGTTGCCAACAGCAAAGTGCCTTCCATTACCCTGATGATTGGAGCTTCGTATGGGGCAGGCAACTATGGCATGAATGGGCTTTCTTATCAGCCTAGGTTTTTGTTTACCTACCCCAATCATAAAATTGGGGTCATGGGTGGCGAGCAATTGGCAGGGGTAATGGAAATAGTACAGCGTGCCTCTGCCCAATCACTAGGACAAGAATTTGACGAAGCTAAAGCCCAAATGATAAAACAAATGCTCATCAAAGAAGCCGATGCCAAATCATCAGCTTGGTACGCTACCTCCGAACTCTGGGATGATGGAATTATAGACCCCCGGCAAACCCGCAACTACCTTGGCTTTGCCTTGGCTGTGGTCTATAACCAACCCATCAAAGGAGCTGATGGCTACGGTGTTTTTAGAATGTAGCATCTTGCTCAGAAATATCCAAACTACAAAAACAAAGTAATGACTTGCAAACTTGAAAAAAATATCTTAACCTAATAAAAATAAGAAAAATCAATGAGCAATCCACTTTCGTTTATTTCTATTTATCAAGTAATATAAACAAATGGGTACTGAAAATATAAAGTATGCTGAGATTTCTTGTTTTTAGCAAGTACAAGCATACTAAGACGTATTGAATCCTTTTTGAAACCTATTTATTGCAATTTCATGTCAATTTTACATAAAAATAGCCTGTCTTAAACAAACTATATATGTTAGAAAGGCTATTTGTGAATATTATTAACATACACTACGTGTGCAGTACCAACAAATGCAAGGTTTGCGTTTATACAGGTGTTAGCAACAAGTTGAAAACTGACCGACTAAAAAAATGATTGATTTAGAAAAACTTAAAACGATTTACAAATTTGGAAAAGAAATTACGCTGAGTGATGCTCAGGAAATTTTAAGGTCAGCGAAGTCTGAATCGATTAAGAAAAAAACCACCATTTTTGAGCAAGGAGCGAAAGAAACCAAAATATACTATCTAAGAAAGGGTTTGGTGAGAATGTACCATATTAAAGACA
>CAYZQI010000239.1:0-5074 GCA_964480455.1 uncultured Cytophagaceae bacterium | reverse complement strand
ACTGGCACTTGGTGGCTTGATTGGTGGCAATATTGTTTTCAAAAATCTTGTTAAAGCTGCCCAAGAAAAATCTTCTTTTTACGATAAAGTAGCAGCTTACAGGACAGCTTTTATCATTAAAAGTGCTTTGATAGAAGCACCTATGTTGCTGAGTATTGTGGCTTATTTGCTGAGTGCGGATATTACTTTTCCAATAATTGCAGTTATTTTGATAGCTTTGTTCGTGCTGATGCGCCCTACCGCAGATTCGGTAAGTAATGACCTCAACCTGAGTGAGGAAGAGCGAAGCAGTTTGTGATTTTTGGTAGTAAAACAAAAGCGATAAATCTGTTGATGTGATAAAAAAACGTGTTATTTTTTAAAAAGAATAACACGTTTTACTTTTTAGATAATAAATCAGTATTGACTAGCTTATTCTTTCATAATACCAATCACCCTAAACTCTGTGCGGCGGTTGCGTTCTTCGGCTTGTTGGGTAGCTACTTTGAGATTTTCTTCACCATAACCTTTTGCTTTGAGGCGGTCTGTTTCTATGCCCTTGCCTACCAGGTAATTTACAGTAGATTCAGCGCGCTTTTGTGAGAGTAGCAAGTTACTTTCATTGGCACCTACGGCATCAGTATGCGAGCTAAGTTCTACAATAATTTGAGGATTTTCTTTCAAGAAAATCACAAATTCATCAAGGATAACAGCAGCATCGGGGCGTATGTCAGCCTTATTGAAGTCAAAGTTAATTTCTAATTCTTTGCCTGCGGTATAAACTGTAGAATCTTCTGGAATAATTTGCTCTAGCACTATCTTGAAAGTAAGCACAGTATCGGTTTCAGGCTTGGTAAGAAACTCTTGTGCAATGGCTTTGCCTCTGGTAGTATATTCTTCTTCACTTTTTAGGTAATCTGCTCCAGCACTCGCAATGGCTACATAGTCCGTCTGTAGTGTTACAGGAAAAGGGGCTACTTTACCTTGAGCATCAGTAGTGAAGCTATTAATTTTTTCTTCTTTGTTGCGCTTTGTTCCTCTCAAAAACTCTACTTGCGCTTGTGGCAGCGGAAATTCCTGCTCAGGCTTGCGTGGGTCTATACCTACTACTTCTATGGCTAAGAAATAATTAACGATTTTGATGTCGGGAGTTTCATCTTTAAATTTATAAATATCTGCCATTCCTTTACCGCCCTCACGGTTAGAAACCAAGTAGCCATTCATTTCATCTTTAAAGGTGAAACCATAGTCATCAGCAGAAGAATTAATGGGTGAACCCATATTTTTGATAGTAGTCTTGCCATCTTGCCTGACTGCTTCAAAAATATCTAAGCCGCCTAAACCTGAATGCCCATTAGAAGCAAAATACAATACTCCACCATCAGAAACATAAGGAAATAGCTCATCACCAGCGGTGTTGATGGTATTGCCAAGGTTGCGGACATTGCTGATGCGCCCGCCTGCATTGATGTCGCCTACCCAGATATCCGTACCTCCATAGCCTCCTTGTCGGTTAGAGGCAAAGTAGATACGCTTCCCGTCAGGGGTAATGTGTGGGCAGGCAGTCCAATATTCTCCCTTACTGCCTCTAAGTGCCTCTATTCCGCTTTCACGGTAAAGTTTTTCACTGATATTGACAGGATAGGATAAGATTTCGGGGTCAGTCCAGCCTGATTCAGTATTGCGTGAGATGTAAAGGTGTACTTCATCAGATTCTCCTTTTTCGCCTGCGCTACTGCGTGCAAAGATGACAAAACTACCATCTTTTGCAAATGTTGGGGAGGCTTCGTTGGCAGTGAGGCGGCTAAGTTGTGGGCTGAATACATTGTCAGTGCCTATGCAGTTTTCTTCATCACTGAAATCAAAAGCATAAATACCCGAAAAGCCTTGTCCTGTGCCTGCATACACATCTTTTTTGCGATTTGCACTGAATAAGAGCCTATTTTGATATAGCACGGGTGAGTATTCATCTACTTCGCTATTGATGCCAGTACAGTTTTCTACACGGTAGTAATTTTTTTGATTCAGAATTTCATCAATGCTGCCTAAGTTTTTGACTTCTTGGCGCGCACGTTTGATGTATTCTGTATTTCCTCCGCTGCTGGCGTATCGTTCAAAGGCTTGTTTTGCTTCTTCATAGCTGCCATTGGCTTTGAGTGCGTAGCCATAATAAAATCGCACATCATCTTCGCTAGAGTTAGCATCTAGGGCAGCTTTGTAGTAAGGCAGTGCTTCTTTGATGCGCCCCGACTGTCGGTAAGACTCAGCAATGTACTGATTGATTTTTGCAGGTGAGTCTCCTTTTTTGAGTGCTTCTTCAAACTGCCCAATAGCGGTTTGGAACTCAGCCTTGTCATAGCTCTTTTTGGCTTTTTTGAAGGGTGTGCTACAAGCTGCGAGTAATAAGCTAATCAGCAAGCAAAGGCTTATATTACTTTTAAAAAAAATATGCATTCGTTTTTTTGAGTTTTTAAATCGGTATTTTTGTAAGAAAAAGCGCAAACCTAGACTTTGTTTTGGTTTTGAGTAAATTTAGTTAAAATATTTCATTCTCACTACTTCTTGCTCTGTCAGATAACGCCAATCGCCTCTTTTTAAGTTTTTTTTGTCTAATCCTGCATAATAAGTACGGTCTAGTTTAAGCACTTCGTAGCCGAGGTGCTCGAAGATTCTACGCACAATTCGGTTTCTTCCTGAGTGGATTTCTATGCCTAGAGTTTGTGCATCTGCGGTCAAAATAGCAATTTTATCTACTGTTATAGAACCGTCTTTGAGTTCTAAACCCGCCATTATTTGTTCAAAATCTTTTTCGGTGATGGGTTTATCCAGTTCTACTTTATAGACTTTTGGAACTTTGTTGGAAGGGTGCGCAAGTTTTTGGGAAAGGTCGCCATCATTGGTGAGTAAGATGAGCCCTGTGGTGTTGCGGTCGAGCCGTCCTACGGGGTAGATGCGTTCTTTGCCTGCATCTTTTACAAGGTCAAGTATAATTTTACGTTCTTCGGGGTCGCTGGTAGTAGTAAGGTAATTTTTGGGCTTATTGAGTAAGACATATATCATTTTTTCGGCATTGAGGCGTATTTTTTTATGATACACCTTGTCAGTTTTTTTGACTTGATAGCCCATTTCTGTAATTACCTCTCCATTTACAGTGATTTCTCCCTTTTTGATAAGTTCGTCGGCTTCACGGCGAGAGCATACTCCTGCTTTGGCAATAAATTGGTTGAGGCGAAATACATCTTTTTCTTGCTTTTCGGCTTTTTCCCTGATATTTTTGGGCAGTCTTCTTTTAAGATTTTGGTAATCAGGTGTATCTTGGTTATTTTTTTGTTGAAAAGGTTTTCTGGTAAATTTACGTTTAGGAGCATTTTCAGAGGCTTGGTCTTTGTAGCCTCCTACACGATTGCGTTGTCCTGAGGTATTTTTGCGATCTTCATAGCCTTTTGACCTATAGCTACGCTTTTCGGGGTCTTCAAAATATTTCTTACTTTTTTGATAGGCTTGGGTACTGCTATCATTTTCTTTTTTTATGTAATTTTCTTGGTATTTCTCTAATTTTTTATCAAAATCAGTTCTTTGTTTATTCTGAGCATTGTACTTTTTTTCTCCCCTTTTTGAGTAGCCAGATTTTCCTTCTGTATTATACTTATCAAACTTAGGTTTATTGTTTGTGCTTTCTTTGGATATGTCCTGAGGATTATGTTTTTTTTCCCCCCTTTTTGAGTAGCCTGGTGTGGCACTAGAAGGTTTATTAGGTTTGAAAGGTTTTTTCATGTTTTTCTTAAATTAGATTGCAAAATTAAGCATTTGCTACCAATAAGGAAATGATGAATTGTGAATTATGGATTGTGAATTTTTAGCGTGCTCATTATCAGCAACTTAGATATCCAAAATAATGCAGTTATTTTCTCATCAGTGCCTCAGATTATTGCTGGGCAAATTCTATCTATCTTTTTGCCATTTGAAATGCAATAGAAGTCCTTTGATAATGTAAAATTGCCCTACCAAGTAAGTTAGCATAATCCAAAAACCGGCCCAAGCAAAAGGTACGATAAACTTATTGACTGCAATCAAAGAATCTGAAAGTATGAAGGTACTCGCCCCTAAAAGTACGCATACAAAACTTGCCTGTGAGGTAATGCCGTAGCGATAACAAGCAAAAAGCCCCATCAAAGTAATCACCAATGTATATAGCAATACGGGTAAAAACATTGCCCCCAAGTAGGGTATCAAATATCCAAAAAATGATAAGGCATACGCTAAAAAAGGCGCAGCACAAAGCATTTTAAAATATAAACTATTTTTTTGTAATGTATCATTAGTCGCACGCTGATAGACAATCACATATAATATATGTCCTATAAGAAAACTCAGCAAGCCCATCACAAAAAACAACTCACTCAAAGCTACGCCCATCAAAAAAACATCACCTAGCCAACAAAAAAACAATGCAAACAACACCCAGCGTAAAAAAGAAGAAGGTACAGATTTAGCAGCAGCAGCAAAATACAAAGCCAGACTAGGCATTAAAATAGGTTTGCTGAAGTTTGCCAATAGGCTACTTTCTTGAAATTGACCCAAAAGGTTGAGCAAACTTGCACAACCAAAAATCAATAAAAATACAAGTGCATTTCTTTTAATCATTGTAATCATCTTTATTCAAACTCCTGCAAACTTCGCAAATAATAAATAAAATCAGTAATTGGCAAAGGATTAATAAGTGGTTTGAGCAACAGTACAATCTGCCCCCTATGGTAAGCACTGTGTAGCAAAAGGTGTGTTAAAATGCCTTGAATTGAATTACTAAAAGATTCTCCTTTTGAGTTTTGGTAATGAATAAATGAACTCAGTGCATCATCAGGAAGAGTTTTAAGATAGGTAATCAATTGTTGTGTGTTTTCTTCAAGGTATAACTGCCAAACTTTACGTGGCACAGTTTCCCAGACTTGGAGTGTAATTGCTTCACCTTGCAGCCTAGCAAGCCAAATCTTTTGGGCAATTAACAAGTGTGAAAAAACAGCTTCTATCTTCTCAGGTATTTCTAAGGAATGAATAATAAATAATTTGTACAATTAGGGCAAAATAGTATAGTTCA
>CAYZQI010000238.1:0-5084 GCA_964480455.1 uncultured Cytophagaceae bacterium | reverse complement strand
AAAATAACTTCGTTTAAATACAAAGTTATCAAAAGGATTATGTCCAAAGTCTAAAAATATTAGAATAGTACAAAAAAAGGGGGGAGCTATTAATCAATATGAACACAGTCGCATACAAAGTCATGACGGTCTGCTGAATATCAATGGCATTGATGAACCCCTGAATGTAAAAAACCTAGTCAGATAGAAGGCTTGGTTTTACCCTTGCTCTCCTTCTCCTATATCCCCAACATACGCCTAATAAGCACTTGCAAACCTCTTGCTTGGAGGGCTTCTTCTTGCCTTTTCCGCTTTTCGGCAATGTTTTTCCGTGCTAAGGTGAGTGCTTTCCGTTTTGCTTGGGCTTGGGCTTGGTTGTGGGCTTCTATCAGCTCTACACACTCATTAAGGCGAGCAATTCCTAGCAATAGCTTGTGCTGTGTTTCCAACTTGGCTTGATGCTTGGCAAGATAGAGTGTGCGCTGATGGGCAAGGTAAAGGGCTTTGGTATTTGCGATTTCCGCACTATTCCGCTCTGTGGTGTAAGAAGTAGGCGGATTAACCAAAGGTTTTTCCGCACTTTCCGCTTTATTTTGGAAAGGGCGAATGTATTTGTTAAAGTGCTTACGACATTTATCACTATGAAAGCGTTTGTCGCTTCGCTGTACCTGCATAGGTTCTCCACAACCCTCACAGTAGCGTAACTGCACAGGGCTATCGCTCAAAGATGGCTTTTCCATTGTTTTTGATAGTAAATTAAGGTAAATTCCGCTTTATTTTCCGTATTAGAGTGCGTCTATTATTTACTATACCACTTGAAAGCTGTCAAAAGTTCAATTGCTTTGGTATGTAAGGTGCAAAAGCCTTTTCATAGGCTTACCACACTTGTTTTACAATTGGATTACAAGTTCTGACCTATTACTTACAAACGCTTTACAAACACTCTATAAAACCTTTACAGATGATTTACAAAACCTTTACAAATTTACTTTTTATACCTTGAAAGTGAATTAGCTGATTTTTAATGCTTTCAAAGGCTGTTTTGCTTGTTAGGTTACAATAAATAAAGCATATTCAGGTAAATGAACCCACAAGAATTTCCTTACTTTCTTTTTTTACACTATTTTCACAAATTCAAATATGTATCAATATTTCAATCTGTGAACAAAGATGTCTATACAGCTCATTAAAAACTACCAAAGAGAACTCGCCAAAGTAAAAGACTTAGGAGCAATGAATGAACTAGCTCTCAAACGCCCCTTTGCCAACCTACTACAAGCCTACTGCCAAAAGAAAAACCTCACACTGGTAGAAGAAAGTAGTATCAAAAATGACGAAGGCAAAACCATTAGACCTGACGGCATTGCAAAGGGCATCAACCGCCTTGACTGGGGCTACTGGGAATCAAAAGATGAAGCTGACGACATAGAAGAAGAAGTAAGAAAGAAATTTGCCAAAGGCTACCCCAATGATAACATCATCTTTGAAGATACCCAAACGGCTATTCTCTATCAGGCTGGAAAGCGTGTAGCTACGGCAACTATGCAAGATGAAGGCAATGCCTTAGATGATTTGCTTACACAGTTTATTAGCTTTGAACGCCCCGAATACAGGGCTTTTAGAGATTCCATAGAAGCCTTCAAAGATGATGTACCTGCCATTATCAAGGCACTCAGAAACCTCATGGAGAACGAAGCCAAGAACAATCTAAATTTTACTAAAGCCCGTGATAACTTCCTCAAAATTTGCCAAGATAGCATCAACCCTGACATTACCCAAGAAGATGTGCGTGAGATGATTGTGCAGCATATCTTGACTGAGGACATCTTTACCACTATTTTTGATGAAGCTGACTTTCACCGCTCCAATAATATCGCTTCCGAACTGGAAAGGGTCATTCTTACTTTTTTTAAGAAAGAAGTCAAAAAGAATTTCTTTGACAAGGTGCGAAATTATTACAGGGCTATTCAGGCTGTAGCTTCCAAAATAGATGATGTACGTGAGAAGCAAACCTTCTTGAAAGTTATCTATGAGGACTTTTACAAGGCATATAACCCCAAAGGAGCTGACAAACTGGGCATAGTCTATACGCCCAATGAGATAGTAAGATTTATGATAGAAAGTACTGACCACTTGCTTTATGAGCATTTTGGAAAAGAACTTCTCAGCAAGGGAGTAGAAATCTTAGACCCTGCCACAGGCACAGGCACATTCATTACGGATTTGATTGACTACTTTCCAAGTTCCAAAAAAGAGCAAATCAAATACAAATACGAACACGAAATAAGTGCCAATGAAGTGAGCATCTTGCCCTACTACATAGCCAACCTCAACATAGAATTTGCCTACAAACAAAAAATAGGAGAGTACAAAGAGTTTGAAAACCTTGTTTTTGTAGATACCCTTGAAAATATGGGCTTTGGCTATGAAGGCAAGCAAGGTAGCTTGTTTACCTCTATTTCTGCCGAAAACCTTGACCGTATCAAAAAACAAAATGCCAAGAAAATATCTGTCATCATTGGCAATCCGCCCTACAATGCCAACCAACAAAACGAAAATGACAATAACAAAAATCGTGAATACCCTGCCATAGACAAACGCATTAAAGATACTTTTATCAAGGAAAGCACTGCCCAAAAAACCAAAGTCTATGATATGTACTCAAGGTTCTTTCGCTGGGCTATGGATAGGCTAGGGAGTGAGGGGATTATTGCCTTTATCACCAATCGTAGCTTTATTGATAGCAGAACTTTTGACGGATTCCGAAAAGTCATTCAAGAAGAATTTGACTATATCTATATCATAGACACACAATCTGATGTGAGGGCAAACCCCAAAATAGCAGGCACTACGCACAATGTTTTTGGCATACAAACAGGGGTAGCAGTGATGTTTTTGGTGAAGGTGAAAAATAAATAAAAGCAATGCTTAAAATATACAAAGCCTATAAATTTATCAAAGTTTTAGAGGAAGGTGGACATACAAAACCGTGGCTTATTGAGATATTAGTAGAAGAAAAAAAAACTCAAGCAGTGATTTTGAAACTATACACGAAGGAGCAGCTTGAAAGTAAAAATAGTATTACCGCCGAAGTCATTGGCAATGTTTTGGCACAAGAGTTTGATTTTTTAGTGCCAGAGGCTATTTTGATAGAAACCACAGGTAATTTTTATCAAAGTTTGCCTAATGAAGAACTTAAAACAATCATCTTAGGAGCAGATGATAGACTCAAATTTGGCTCTTTTTATATGGAGAATACAAGTAAGCTAATTCCTGAACTACCAATAGAGCTATTAGAGCCAAACTTAAGTCTGGAAACCTTATATGCTTTTGATAATTTTATCCGAAATGGTGATAGGGGCAAAGCAAAGACAAATATGCTGATTCAAAATGAAACATCTGATATTTATTTGATAGACCACGAAATGGCTTTGGATATTAATCAGGATACTATTCAGATGCTAGAACAAGGCATTTTGAAAGATATGTTTACGAAATACCACTTCTCATTTGATTTTTTAAAGGAGCGTGAAAATATAGACTTCTATGAGTTTACAGAATATTTTAGAAGCTTTAAATTAGAAAAATTAAATCCTTATTTTGAACAATTAAAGGAACTAGGATTTGATACTAGGGAAAATGAAATCATTCAATATTTTTCGTATATTCAGAATAATCTCTATAAGTTTTTAGAAATTTTGAAAAAAAGTTTATTATGAAAAGCACTGCACTATACGCCTTACTTGAATACCAATATTCACAATTAAAAGAAGAAAAAGTGGCTTTGGCAACACTTTCTTATGATGGTGATAAAGGCAAGATTAGTTTTGAATATGATAAAAAACAAATACAAGAGAATTTACAACCTTATAAAGTGAAATTTCAGATTATAGAAGCCTATCTGGAAGCAATACAGAAAAATATAGCTAAAAATCATATCCAAAAATCTTGGAATGAAAGCCAACTAAAAAAATATATAGACCAATACATCTTACCTCCTGATGATTCGGCACTGAAATTTGCCAAAATCAAACCTAAGCCTATGAACACAAAAGCGAAAATATATTACTTCTCACTCACTGATGAGATGCGAAAAGAAGAAAAACTAGACTGGTTCAGAAGTGCCAAACTGAGTAAAATACCCTTTGAACTCATCACCCCTGACCCAAAAGCCAACTGGCTCAACCTTACTGATAATGATTTTGAAGAGTTGATTCCCGTGTGTAGCAAAGAAACTAAATTGGCAAAAACAAAAAAAGGTGAGAAGACTATTTTTAAGCTATACTCTCTAGGAGTAGTTACTGCCCGTGATGAATGGGTGTATGATTTTGAGGAAGAAAATTTAGAAAAGAAAGTAAATTTTTTGATTAATGCCTACAATACAGATGTTGATAAATTGAAAGGAAAATCCAAAGATGAAATTAGAAATCAGATAGACTACTCAATAAAATGGACAAGAGCAGTTAAAAATGATTTGTCAAAAGGCAAGAAGTATAAATTCAATAAAGATAATATTATTGAAAGCCTTTACAGACCTTTTGTGGAAAAGCCCTTGTATTTTGCTAAGGAATTAAATGAGATGCAATATCAGTTACCGCACATTTTCCCTAAAAATAAGATTTTAGCAATAAATCAGCAAGGTTCAAAACCTTTTAATATTTTAGCTTCTGACAGATTGATTGATTACCATTTTAATGGAGATTCAAATTGTTTACCCCTCTACCGTTACACATCACAAGGGCAAAAGCTAGACAACATCACCGATTGGGCATTAAAGCTATTTCAGGGGCATTACCAAAGCAAGCAAATCAGCAAAGAAGCTATCTTTCATTATGTATATGGGGTGCTTCATAATCCAATCTACCGTAGTAAGTATGAGCAGAATTTAAAGAGAGAATTTCCACGCATACCGCTCTATGCTGATTTTGATTTTTGGGTAGCACAGGGCAAGGCACTGATGGAGCTTCACTTAAACTATGAAACCATAGCACCCTACCCACTACAAAGAACAGAAACCGAACTCAAAAGTAGTAGTTTGAACAAAGCCAAACTCAGAGCAGACAAAGAACAGGGCATCATCACCTTAGATGAAATGACTGGCTTAG
>CAYZQI010000237.1:2533-5190 GCA_964480455.1 uncultured Cytophagaceae bacterium | reverse complement strand
AGATTCTTATTCATCGCCTTCCCCCCTCTCGTAAATGCTGAAATCCAGCGAATTGGCCAAAAAACCAAGTTTGATTCCGGGAAGTAATTGAGCGATTATCACTTCTTTCGTTTTTGTTTCATCAATAATCAGGCGGCCGTCCAACATGAGGTTTATTGTTAGACGCCGAGAATTTTGTCAAAGAATCATCTATTTTTAGTCAAAAATATGGCAAAAAGAAAAAATGCTACTTAAAAAAACAAAAAAATGTCACTAAAAATAATGACATTTTTTTTTGATTGTGTTAAATTTAAATACAACCAATATTCTGATTTAACATTACAATCTTATTTTGATTTTAACATTTTTACTCCAGTTTTTAAAGACTGATTTTGAATATTTTAATATTTTTTTTAAATCAAGGCGTGAAGAGGTTAGGAAACACTTTAATATTCCTTTAAATAATAAATTATGGTTTAATGGATTTGATTATAAAACTATAATTTATATCAATGATGATGGTTGCCTTGATAAAGCTGAAATTCCCATCCAAAGAATGGTCTGGATTAAGGGATTAACTGAACGCGTACATATTTATCTTTATCCTTCTTTTACAATAAAACATTGTCCTTTCCCAACATCTACACTTGAATATATTTGGGAGAACTGCATTATACCTAAGTTGGACCCTTTTGATGTAATAAAGGATCCAGATAATTTACTTGATTCTTCAATTCCTCTTGAATATTATAGCAAGAAAATATTTAAAATCATTGGTAGCCCTAGCTATATGGCACAATGGAACAATTTACACTATAAAACTTTCCATTGCGTACCACAGATTACAAAGAAGGAGTTTTTAGAGCCAACCGTTTTGCCTTCAACGTATATCTATCATTTGATTCAATTATTTGTACACGGCATTGGTTTTAGTATTTCTAAGTATGAATACCTCTCATTTGCAAACTTTCAAATACCTTTAAAATAGCCCCCCACTTTATTTGCTATGCCGTTTTTTAAAGATTTTCATTTAAATCAATGCTTTTTTCTAGTATTTTTGATTAATTTTGATATATTTTCTTAAACAATCATTAAGCATGTGGTGTATTTAATCTTTATTACTATATTATGTATATTTAAAATCTCATAATCTATCCCGACTTACACGCGTGCGGCTTTCAGACTACTTGTATATAATGGTATTGCGATCGTAGAATGAACCTTGAAAATTAAATAACACGAGGAGATGATTTAATGAATAAAATTGAAATCTTTTCTTTACCGGATGATAAGACTATTCGGGAGGATCAAATCATTGCAATGCTAAAATACAATGCAATTTATGATGCACTGCATAATGATGAGATATCCATTCATGAAGCTTTAAAAAGAGCATCCGTGAAAAAATATATCCATCCTTCCACCGGAAAGGAATACACATTTTCACTAAGAACACTTTACAGATATTTAAAAAGCTACAAATCATTTAATATGGAAGGATTAAAACGAAACACAAATAAAAACAAAGGTCGACCTAAAGTTATACCTATTAACCTATATGAGATGATTTTTTCACTAAAGCAGCAGCTTCCAATTCGTTCTGCCCGCAAAATTATTACTCTTTTGGAGCTAGCAGGAGAAGTTGAGACTGGGCTTTTGAAAGAGAGAACTGTTTCAAGGCTTTTAAAGGATAATGGCTATACAAGAAAATCCTTAAGACAAGTAAAGCAGCATTACAAAAAGATTCATGTTGATAAAATATATGATCTCTATTTAAGCGACATAAAAGAGTTTTGGATTAAAGATGAACATGATACAACACATAAAATCTACATGTTTATTATTATAGACTATTATTCTAGAAGAATTATGCATGCTCAGTTTTATTCTGATGGTATTTTATTAAGACTTGAAGATTGTCTGAAAAAAGCAATCATTAAATTCGGTTTATGTAAAAAACTATACCTAGATAATGGATCTGTGTATATTGCAAACAATTTTAAGTTTGCTGTAGCAAGCTTAGGAATTAAATTAGTTTATGCTTCTGCCTACTGGCCACAAGGAAAAGGTCTGATCGAGAGATTTATCAGAACGTGTAACGAGGATTTCTTAGCTGAACTTAGAATAAATCCTATAAGAGATATTTCTAAATTAAATGCTTCGCTATTTGGATGGATTGAAAGGAAATACCATCAAAACTCTCATGATGGTATTGATGAGTTAACTCCATTACAAGCTTGGGAGAACTCGTTACGAACTGGAATTATCCCTAAATATGTATCTCCAATTGAACTTACAAATGCTTTCTATCATCATGTTGAAAGAAAGGTTGATACTTATGGTGTTATATCATTTGAGACTAATACTTATGAGGTAGATGTTTCGCTTATTGGAGAAAAAGTTCTTGTTAGATATGACCCATTGGATTTAAGGGCTTTATACATTTACCATAAGAATAAATTTGTTTGCGTCGCTAAGCCCATTGACTTAACAAAAGAGCAGCACTCTCAATACAAAAATGTAAAGAAGAACTATGAGTTTGAACCTAAAATCAACATTGATTATCCACGTTTAATGGCAGAACACCATCTTAAAATGATTCAAGAAATCAAAGACCAACTTATTAAAGGTAACAATATGTTAAATTTTGATGTAGCTAATCTTGAAGAGACTTATGC
>CAYZQI010000237.1:0-2433 GCA_964480455.1 uncultured Cytophagaceae bacterium | reverse complement strand
AATAAAATCCCCTTTACACCTAACCCTTCTGCCTTTTTTCAATCAGAAACATTAAGTACAGCCCTTATTAAACTTCAAACAACTTTATTTACCCCACAAATTGCATTAGTTACAGGAAATATCGGTAGTGGGAAAACGATTTTAACTAATGCTTTCGTTAACAATTTAGACCCATCAGAGGTAAAACTCATTATGACTCCGATAGCAAAACCTTCCCCAAGGAGCATATTCAAAAATATTGCTGCACGAGCCGGTTTACCTCCACTTATGTACGGAGATGATATTAAGCTACAGCTTATAAATCATTTTGATGAAATTAGAGCTCAAGGCAAGTTTGTTTTAGTCATTTTAGATGAATGTCATACTTTTTCTGTAGATGTTCTTGACCAGCTAAAAACATTTTTTGATAGCAAAAGGAATTTTTCATTGATATTAGTAGGTCAGTCTCAAATAACAAAGACATTAAGGCTTTCTGCACTTCTACCTTTAAAACAGAGGATTTCAGTTTTCATAAACACCTCAACCCTTTCTCTTAAGGAAACTAAAGATTATATTGAATTTAGGATGAAAGAAGCTGGTTCAGGTACTTCTATTTTTGATGAAGCAACCTTTCCGGTTATTCATCAGCATTCAGAAGGTGTATACCGAATGATTGATCAGCTTTGTTTTCAAGCACTAACCATTGCCTATATGAGTAAAAGTAATATTATTACTGTAGGAACTATTGAGTCTGCTTACAAAAGTTTAGACTATGATTTTTAAGTTTTTCCTAAAGATTATACAAAAAGAAAGGGGTTCTATGAAAATGATCTTTTTAAGCAATTCACATAAAAACAACTATCTTCACCTTACTCAAACCGCTGGAATACATGAACATGACATAGAAAGAATAACTCTTTTTTATATCATTTCAGGCAATGAAGAATTATATAAAAAAAAGCAATTTATCTATGACTTCCATGAAAATTTCATAAGGTTAGAATTCTTATATTCTGCTGATGTTGATTTTTCTTCATCAGCAAAAAATCTTATCCATATGGGATTTAATCTATATAACGGATACATGGACGAGAGAATGAATCCATTATGGATACTTATTTCATTGGATTCGGTAAATTTCATGTTGTTGATGAATGCTATTTATTTGCGATTTAACAAAAAAATAAGTTAATACTTTACGAGTTTTCACCGTAATTTTGACGTAAATTTAACGTGTAAAAATTTAGTGGAATATAACGATGATAGTTGTTTTTTGTGTTTCATAAAAAAATTAAAGGTTTAAAAATTGGCATCAATAAACTTTACACTAACATTTTAGAAGAAAGGGTTAATTACATGACTATAAATAAAAAAACTATAAAAAAACTTGAAGAGAATTATAGAAAGACTTTTTCAGATGATTTTAAGCAATATCTATTTCAAAAGTATTCAGAAGAGCCATTCCCATATGAATTCAGTGAACAAGATTTTTATACTAACATTCACAATGATATTAACAAATACGATGCCGGGGAATTGAATATCATTATTAAAAGCCCTTCAGAGCTATGGAGTGAAGAGCGTGAATATCTACAAAATTTGTATATCGACAAATGCTGTGAGCTAAATGATCTTGAAAATTATATTACAGAACTTGAAAATATTCTTTCTAAACACAATCTTGAATTTCCTGAAACAGCATGGATTTTTTCAAAATCTTATGCTCTACAATACAAAATTTATTAAGGAGTACGGTAAATATGAAACAAAAAAAATTATATGTATATCCTACCACTGTAGAAAATATGGCCTCTATACTAAAACAGTTATGTTCTTTGTATTTATCTGAACAATTAACTATAATTCAATTCGAAGCAGATATCCTTGATTTGAAAAACAATTGTAATAGTCTTTTTTTAAGTGCATTAAGTGTTAGATGGATAGGTAAAAAACGCGTGCGCTTAATTAATGTATTTGCTGGCAATCTACAGTATTCACTAATTTAATTATCTTTTTAAAATAGCTCTTGTTGGAGCTATTTTTTTATGTGCGTTTTTTAAAACAATTGGGTTAATCATGAAATATTATTTTAATTGCAAATAGTTTATATCATGTTTTTAGTAAACTGTGCCATTATTTTTGGCTAAAGCTATGTCAATAGGATTGGCGTCTAACAAGAAATGTGCCCATCCGATAATGGTTTTCCATTCTCTCTGCAAACTATAAATTCTGTTTGGGCAGAAGCATTTCTTCTTGCACGCTGCCTCTCAAAATAAATGCTCGTTTCCTTTGTTATTGGAAGTGTCCTAAGACTATGATCTTCCTTAAGTTCAGAAAGTATTTCACCGGTATGTATTTGTTAATGATCTTATGGCAGCAAGTCAGGATGAAGTAATCTTAACAGATGAAGGCTTTAAAATCATTAAGAAAAAGTATTCATCTGAAATTGATGCA
>CAYZQI010000236.1:0-5241 GCA_964480455.1 uncultured Cytophagaceae bacterium | reverse complement strand
TTCCATCTTTTTGCCATAACCTAACTTCTCCCAAAACCACTTTCCGATGTGTATACTTACACTTAACCTAATTTTGTTGTATCAAAACGCTGAGCCTTTCCTTGACTAATTCTATTTTGCTCACACTTGCCTGTCTGACTTGTCGGGTGATAAACTTACCCTCCTTTTTTTCGGTTTTCTCTACCAACTTATCTTTGCGAACCAACTCCCAAGCTAAGGGTATTTTTACCTTCCTCTTATCAGATAATTCATTCACGTAGATGAAAGCAACCATATGTATCCCTTTTACACTTGCACCTTTACTGTGGTCAAAATGCCAGCTAATCAGCTCATTCTTCGTACTATGAGACTTATGTTCTATGCTATCATCTACACTAATAACACCAAACTCACTTTCTACTTGACATATCACTTTTTTGACTTGCTTCCAGAATATTTGCTGACTTAGCTCAGGCTGTGCCAGCATCCTTGTGACAACGTCGTGGCTATAAGTGTCATTTAACATCTTGACCGTCACTATTGCAGGTACCACAGTAGGGCTAATCAACAAATAATCTGAATACAAATCCATTAATTTTGATGATTTTATATCGCTTTTCGGTTTTTTTTGCAAATTTACACCTGGTATTTTTTTTACAAATACAAACTTTTGGACTGCGTAATGTCAGTTAAGAATATGGTTTTTATAGCGTAGATGCATTAGTTTATTCAAAAATTGCATCAATCGAGAAAAAAAGGGCAGAAATTCTGCCCTTTTTTTCAAACAAACTTTTCAGTTTGATTTTTAAACGGCCTCCCTCGGAGAGGCTACCTACCTTCTGTGGGTAATCCTCTCTCGCTGGAGTATCCGAATCCAAGTTTTGAATGATTTATTTTCTAATCATTTTGATTACAAAGTTTTTATCCGCAGTAAAGAACCTCACAATGTATTGCCCTGCGGCTACTGTTCTTAATTGCTGAGTCAATTTTGCTTCTAGTTCTTTGAGTTCTCCTTGTGCTTCGCTTACCAGCGTTCCGCGCATATCCAATACCTGCATTGTGATGCGGTCTTGTGTACGCACATCTTCTGAGGCCTCAATGGTGATGTTCTGGAACTCTTGGTAAGGGTTAGGATATACCCTGAGTGTGCTTTCGGTGCTGTTTGCATCTATAAAGATGACATTGCTCAGTGTAGTAGTTCCATCAAAATCAACTTGCTTCAAGCGATAGTAGGCTTTCTCTGAGGCATTTACATCTATAAAGTTATAGTTTCTTAACTGCACTGAGTTGCCTGCACCTTCCACAAAACCAATACTTGTAAAGTTAAGGGCATCTTGACTTTTCTCAATCTCAAAACCTCTGTTTTCTTGCTCTGAAACAGTTGTCCACTTAAGTTCTACTTGGTTGTTATCTAAGCGGCTACCTTCAAAAGAAAGTAAACTTACGGGTAGTCCGATGCCATCACCTGCTATGATTACTTGGCTAAATCCAGTCAATCCACCGAAAGTAATTTCATCATCATCTACTTCTAAGGCATCAAAGTTATTAGTCCAGCCTTGAAAGTCATTAGCACCTCTTTTGTAGAGCTTGTAGTCTTCAGGGTTTGCACTTAACAAAAAGCCTTCTTCCATTTCAAACTCAAACTGCATTGGGCTCAGGTTATCTTCACCGCCATAGTTATTGATAATCCAATAGTCGGGTGTTTTGCCTTTGCCTGGCACAGGGTCTTCGCCTGCTGGAGTCAAGCCTATGATTCTAGTAACTACTATCTCGCCTTGTGGGTGATTTGCACCAAAGGCAATACTGAGTCCTGTGTTACCAAAGCTAACCTCATTATTGGCTTGGCTATTGGCAATTCCTACAATGCCTCCACCCACGGGTTCGGTAGCATTGGGTCTTTCAGCTACGTTCATATTGTTGAGTGTAGCAGTGAAGCCTTCTGTAATATCCTCAGACAGTCCGCCAAAGTTTTCATTGAATTGGAAGTAAGCTAATAGACCTTCTTCATTACCTTTAAGAGTGATGTGTCGGCACTCACGTACTTGCGTTTGTGTACGTGTGGTATTCCAGATTCTCAGCTCATCTATTTGCCCATTGAAATTGAGGTTGGCAATTTCAGCATTTGCACCTATCCAGGTGGGGAAGTTGTTGGTAATAGGCGTTCCTGCCACATTTTTCTGTCCCTCAACTTTACCATCAATGTAAAGTATCATTTCAGTACCTGTATAGGTGGCTGTGATGTGATGCCATTCGTTGTCGTTGAGTGCAGTAGTACTTGCTACATTATCTACACCCTCAATGACGAACTGAATTTGATTGCTTATTCCAAAACGTTGTAAACGCCAAGCGGTATTTCCTTTGGTGATAATGGCTTGGTTTTCTTTGTCAAAAGCACCTACTTTCATCCAAAGTTCAACACTGAACTCATCTTCAAAATCAAAGTATTCTTCTCTATTGATAGATACGTATTCATTTACACCATCGAAGGCAAGTAGTTTACCTGGTGTACTTTCAGTAGTCCTCACTATCCTTGCTCCTAATGGGCTTCCATTATTAATTGGATAAATTGTGCCTGCTAAATTTAGGCTTAGTAATTCAGCATCAAATAAGCTATTGGTGGCTACTTTGTCGGCTATATCATACGCTAGCCAGAAATAATTGACACCTTCTACTAGGGTATGATTCAGCCCCTCAATTGTAAACTCTCCGTTAGGGTTGTTTACCATATTTCCAATTTGTTGAAGCCTTACAAAAGCATTTGCATTGGTAGTAAATACTTTTGCACGCTTGATGCTATTAAGCTCGGAAGTACCATTGGTATTGAAAGTCAATGCATTAAGGACTTGTCCTGCTGTACCTGTAATCTGTACTACAATCATTGCTTTGTCATTTGCTCCTTCTACCAGTGGTCTATTGTTTTGATTGACCACCACTGAGATAGTACCAATTACGCTTAGTGTAAAAGTTTGTGATACAGTCTGCCCTTGTGAATCTGTGGCAGTTACTTGTACTTCAACATCACCCACATCACCTGCACCTGGTGTACCCGCAAATCTACGTGTGGCAGGATTGAAAGTTAGCCAAGCGGGTAAGGGGTCGCCATTGGCAAGTGTAGCACTTAGCGTAAGCATAGCATCATCTCCATCTATGAAGGCAAAGTTAGATACTTGGTAGTTGTAAGCTGTGCCTTGTTCAGCAGTTTGGTTTGGTATAACCTGATTGGCTACTGGAGGCAAGTTAGTAGGTACTGTATAAGGTACAACCTCAATGGCTGAAATCATAGGATTCTCAGCAAGACCTTTTATGAAGTTAATGTTTACGAAGCCGTCTTGTACATCAACAATAAATTCTCTTGTGATGGCAATATTCATACCTCCTGCCTCAGCAAAGACATCAAAATTTGTGAGCTTACGCTCACCTTCTAAATCTATGTTAAATACACGTGAACCAATTCCTACTGTACCATTGTGATTATACACTTCCGCAAAATGTAATACCACTGTGTACTGACCATTGGTTACTGGAATGGCATAATTAAAATTACCATTTCTCCAGCGTTGTCTTTGATAAAGTCCATTATTGGGACTATTAATAATGTTATTACCACTATTAGATGTATTTGATGGTGTGCTAAAATAAGTATCAGCCATAAATACATTACCATTATTATCTGTGAAGGCAACTGTATGTCCAGCTTGTATTCTCACAGTTGATGGACAGGTTGGGTCTCCTGTTACTGTGAAGTTTTGGCTTACTTCGCAGTTGTTGGCATCTACCACACGTACTGAGTAATTTCCAGTGGCGAGGTTTTCTGATAAAACAGTACCTTGAACAGGGCTTCCATTCCAAAATACACGGTAAGGGGCAGCACCACCAGCAAAATTACTTACCTGAGCTGTTCCATTATTTCCTCCTTCACAACTTACAGGTGTAGTAGTAACATCAAAAGTGATTGCACTTGGATTTTCACCTATTACAAATAAGACTTCTGTTTCACAAGCGTTTGCCACATCTTCTTTTGCATAGATGGTATATTCACCAGGCTGCAAGTTACTGAATGTAGCAGAGGTCTGGTAGGTACCAAATTTACCTAATTTATAAAGCACAGGGTTTGTATTGCCAGTTGCGATTACTTCTAAGCTGCCATTGGCAGTATTACAATCTGCGTTGGTGCTTGCTACCAATTGTAAATCCAATGGCGAAGCATCATCAAATTGGAAGAGTTCAATACCTGCAATGGAAGGTCTATCAACCAGTGGGTTAAAGCGAAGATTCAGTACTCCATCAGTAACCGTTACTTTAAAATCTTTTACCATTGCGGCTCTGCGCCCAATTTCACTGAAAGCATCAAATCCTTGCAATACAATATTTCCTTCAATGAGTATATCATTTACACGGCTATTGATATTGTTCCAGAATATTTCTGCAAAGTGCATTCTTACTGTATAGTCTCCATTATCTACTGGAATGGCATATTCTATGCGCCTGCCATTTTGGTTGCCTTGTGAAGACATATAACGGTTGTAAAGCTCATCTCTATCTGTAAGACCTACTACTACACCATTGAATACATCTAATTTGTAATTGATGCCTGCTACATAGAATGGCACATCAGACTCCCAGGTTTCTCCACCAATTATCATTGGATTTGCATCAGGTGCAGCCGTTTTAATTTTACGGTGTATTAGTAAATCTTCACAATCAGAAGTAGCAATTCCATACAAAGGCACTCTCATTGGTGATTGGTCGCTGTTGTAGTGAATTAACAATGTTGCGTGTTTTGCACCTGCCTCTTGTGGATTGAAGTGTACTTGCATCGAGGTGGCTTCTGTTGGCTTCAAGACTGATTTGCTAGGCATGTCCGCAAAGAATTCACCTCTGTTTTGCCCTACAATTTCTACGAAATCAATTACAATATCTGGGTCATTTTCTTCGGGATAAACTTGCCCTAAACTTCTTAGATTGAGTGTAGTAGAATTTGAATTTTCTATGGCTACTTGCCCAAAATCTATATCAGATTGCTGCTCGGCTGGGTCATTTTCTACTCCATTGCCCGTGGCCAATACAGAGGCATAGCCTGTACCAAATTCAGGGCGTACATTGGTGATTAAGAATACGTTATCGTTGTAATCAAAATTAGCATTTCCAGATAGATAATCATTTGCCAAAATAAAGGCAAAAGGTACAATTTCTCCTTTTGAGTTTCTTAGCTTCCAGATACGAGTACCTACGGTTGGTATGTCATTATTAGGATTTGCATCA
>CAYZQI010000235.1:0-5268 GCA_964480455.1 uncultured Cytophagaceae bacterium | reverse complement strand
ATATTATTCCGATAAATCAATTATTTTAAAATAAAATTTCCCGACATATTCTAAGGACATCTATCTTTCTTCTAGTGATTTATTTTTTGCCATCAAGAATCCCATCATCAGAGATACAGAAAGTTCTGCGGGAGGAGCTATCCTCCCTCAATTTGGTGAGTTAAACCTTGCCGACCACAAAGGAGGAGATTTTATCTTTATCAGAAGACGCTAAGAAAACAATCCTTATTTCAAAAAGCTACTCATTCGCTTTTAGGCTAATGGCAAATATATAATGGACCGCACGTAGTTTTTTCAAATAATATACTCTCAAATTAGGCGAGGTTAGCTTTGGTATTATCAGCAATTATCTTGCGAAGCAACATTTACGGTACATAGCTTGTAGTAATTGTATGTAGTTGTAAATTTTAACCCTAACCTTGTCTATCAAAAATATGCAATTCTTTACTAAAAATAAATATAGTCTTTTATTGGTGTTGTGGTTTGGATGTCATAGTGCTGTTGAGCTCAGTGCTCAGGAGGAGGAAAAATACCAAGTAACTTCCCCTTATCACACTATCTATGCTTGCTTAGATAATCTACAAAGTGATAATTTTAATCCTTCGTTGGCAGCTCGCACACTGAATGCCTACAACCTTTCCCAAGAACGCAAAGAGGCTTTAGCAATCAAACTAAAACAAATTTTAGATGGTAAAGGACTTTATTTACGTGAGGAGATACTCCCTCGCAATCCTGATTATCAAGATACACTCACACAAAAATCAAGATATGTCTTATTTGCAGCAATCCCAGAGATTTATGTAGAAAAAGTGGGTAATGTATGGCTTTTTTCTGCTGAAACCGTAGCGGCTATTCCGAAACTTCACCAAGAAATTTACCCTTTGGGCTTAGATTATCTGCTAGAACTCATGCCCAAAAACGCCAATCAAAAGTTTTTGGGGCTTAACCTCTGGCAATATCTCGGGCTATTGGTTTTAGTAGTTTTTGCTTTTTTGTTGCATCGCTTACTTAGTTTTTTGATAGGGCGAGTAATTCTGAGATTCATCACTCGAATTCGGAAAGAAATTGCACTCAAACTTGTACAGCCCATCGCACGCCCTCTAAGCCTTTTTGTGCTTTGCTGGATACTGGTGAAAATGGTACCCGTACTGGTTTTGCCCCCTTCTCTCAACTGGGCAATACTGATGGCATTCAACCTAGCGATCCCCATTTATGTGATTATGATTCTAATGAATATAGTAGATTTTATTAGTATCTTTATAGAACGCCACGCTGCCCATACTTCTAGCACTTTAGACGACCAACTTGCCCCGCTTATCCGAAAAACACTCAAAATAGTGCTGGTAGTACTTGGACTGATTTACATTTTGCAAAACCTCCAGTTCAATGTTACTGCCCTCATTGCAGGGCTTTCCATTGGTACATTGGCATTTGCCTTGGCTGCCCAAGATACTATCAAAAATCTTTTTGGTTCGGTTACTATCTTTCTTGACCGCCCCTTTCAGGTAGGTGATTGGATTGTGAGTAGTGATGTCAATGGCTCAGTAGAAGAAGTAGGCTTTCGCTCTACACGCATTCGTACTTTTCATAATTCGTTGATTTATATTCCTAATGGACGGTTGGCAGACATGACCATAGATAACATGGGGCTGAGGGTCTATCGCCGCTACCGTACAAACCTTTCTATTACTTATGACACCCCTCCTGAATTAGTGGAAGCCTTTGTAGAAGGACTAAAAGAAATTGTCAAAAATCACCCTGATACACGCAAGGATATGTACCACATATATTTGAATGAATTTAATGCAGCTTCTATTGATATTTTATTTTACATCTTCTTCAAAGTACCTGACTGGGGCGAAGAACTACGTGCACGTCAAGAAGTAATGTTGGCTATTTTGCATCTTGCCAAAGCACTGGGCATAAGATTTGCCTTCCCCACACAAACGCTACACATTGAAGAAATGCCTGGCAGAGAAAGTCTCACCCCACACTATACAGAAGACTATTTGAAAAGAAATCAACTCAATGAAAAAGTAAGCCTTTTTGTAACACAGCACTTCCAACAAGAAAAAAATGATTAGGATGACTGGATTGTTCTTCTATGGTTTCCTTGTTAGATGGCTGGCTGGTTGGGCTACGCAGTAAAATCGAGTAAAAAGCCAACCAGCCAATAATGAAACAGTAAACCAGAAATAATCCTATTCTTTTAGAATAAAATTCGGTTTTTGTGATTTTACTTACAGTTAAACTAAGAAAAACAAAACATTTTTAGCTTACAATAGAATATATTTTTTAGCTTTGCAACATCAAATTATTTATCAAAAATAAAATGTGTTCTGCTCAGAAAAGATTGAGCAGTTAAATTTATTTACTTACCCTTGTTTTTGAGGTACTTTTGGAAATGGGCATCTTGGGTCTGCGCCTTTAAAGGCACAGTTTACAGCTTATATTCAATCAGTACCTTCTGAATGAATAACCCTTATTTATGTCCACAACAATTGTTTCCAACTCCATGTCAAATTTTCAAGACCAAAAAGAAACCGTCTTATTTAAAGATCTTCCCTTAAATCCTGAAATCCAACAAGCCCTCGATGAAATGGGCTTTGCCGAACCTACTCCTATACAAGCTGCCGCTCTTCCTTTTTTGCTAGAAGGGCGTGATGTAATTGGGCAAGCTCAAACAGGTACTGGCAAAACAGGTGCTTTTGCTATCCCTGCATTACAAAATGTAGATATAGACGATAGAAGCGTACAAGTACTTACTATTTGTCCTACGCGCGAACTTGCCATACAAGTAGCCAAAGAATTTAGTAAAATCTCGAAATTTCAGAGAGGTATCAGAGAAGCTGTAGTCTATGGTGGTGATTCTATCACTAAACAAATGGACGCACTCCGCGGCCGCCCACAAATCGTAATCGGTACGCCAGGCAGACTGATAGACCACATCAAGCGTAAGACACTTGACCTGAGTAAAGTCAAAACCATCATTCTTGATGAGGCAGACGAAATGCTCAATATGGGCTTTAAAGAAGATATCGAGATGATTCTCTCGCAAATGCCCGATGAACGCCAAACTGTATTCTTTTCTGCTACAATGCCTAAGCCCATTATGGAGCTTACTAAAAAATACCAAACTAATCCTGAAATAGTACGCATTGCGAGCAAAGAACTTACCAATGCTACCATAGAGCAAACTTACTATCCCGTAAAAGCACACCAGAAAATAGAACTGATGCGCCTACTTATAGAAAAGCATCAACTTAAATCTATGCTTGTGTTCTGCAATACCAAACTACGCTGCGATGAAGTAAACAACGCACTACAGCAGCTAGGCTATACCGCAGATACCATACACGGCGACTTGAGCCAAGCACAGCGTAACCAAGTGATGGGTAGATTCAGAAGCGGAAAAGTGGGTGTATTGGTAGCTACTGATGTAGCAGCACGTGGGCTTGATGTATCTGATGTGGAGGCGGTATTTAACTATGATACCCCCCTTGACCCTGAATACTACGTACACCGTATCGGCCGAACAGGGCGTGCAGGCAAAAGTGGGCTTTCGTTTACTTTTGTGGTAGGGAAAGACATGCTTAAATTGCGTGATATAGAACGTTATGCCAAAACACAAATCACACAAGGGGCAGTGCCTTCTATCAAAGAAATTGTAGAAGTACGCAAAGCAGCTTTTTTTAAGACCTTCCAAGAGGCAATAGAAGCACAAGACTTTGCAGATTATGCACCCATTGCAGAAGAACTTATGGCTAAAGGATATGAACCACAACAAGTCATTGCGGCACTTATCAAACGTTTTACAGACTTATCACTTACAGAAAAAGAACAAGTCAAAATAGAACTAGAAAACCCCAACGAACGCAAACGTGAAAGACGTGGCGAGCGTAGAAATGACAGAGACAGGAATGGCTTCGGCGGCAAACGCAAAGGTAGTTTTGAAAACCGAAATGGAAATATGAAACGCCTTGTGCTCAACCTTGGTAAAGACCAAAAAATCAGCAAGGGCGATATTGTAGGTGCTATCGCTGGTGAACTTGGTATCAAAGGAAGTGCCATTGGTGCGATTGCCTTGTTTGATTCTCACGCCTTTGTAGATGTAGATGCCCGTGATGCCGAGCGTGTCATCAAAGAAATGAAAAACCGTAAAATCAAAGGTAAAAAAGCCAAATTTGACGTAGCATAAAAACTAGCACGAAGCACCCACTTCGTACAATATAAAAATAATAAAGACCTTACACAATCAAGTGTAAGGTCTTTTTTTTGCTTTACTGACACAGATGAATCTATAAATTCTTTAAAACTTTCGTTTGCGCGACAAATAGTTGGCAGATTTACTCATTTTTTGGTAGCTCGCATATTCATCTCGTTGCATATTACCCATTTCATCTACACGACTGGCATAATTGACGATTTCCTGGTATAGTTTTTTTAAATCTTCATTAGGGGCAAAAAGCTGAAAAGCTTGGTCGAGATAAGTAATGGCTCTTTTAAGAATAGCTTTTACCTCTTCAAAATTGTAGCTATCTGCCTTATTAAGTGCCTGCTCATACATTTCATTGGCTGTAAATGTTACCGTTTCTTGGAGTACTTCTTTATTGCTGTACTGTGCGTATTTTTCACTGTCTTGGGTGATTTGTAGTTGATGTGTATGCGTAGTGGTTACCCTTGCAAGTGTCTCCAATACGTCATCATGGCTGATATGCGCATGAAACTCCACTACCTCATTCCACTCTCTTAGGCACTCAAATTTGAGCAACACTACTTTACGCTCTTCTGAAAAAACATCATTCAATTTTACTTCTACACTTTGCGTACCTGCAAGCTGTGCGGGATAGCCATAAGCCTGCTTAAAACTGAAAAACTCATTTGGAAAGTCTATTTTTATGGTGGTATTTTGTGCCACCACGGCCAGCAAACCTTCTAACTCTTTGGCAAAAATGCTAGGAATTTGGTCGGGTTGCTCTATGAAGTGATAATTTGCCCCACCATACTCTGCAAGTTGAGTCATCAGATTTTCATTGAAATCTGCCCCTACTCCAAAAGAAGATAGCCCAATGCCCATTTCTCTAAATTTCTTTTGAGCAATTAGTTCAAGTTGTTTTTCATCAGTAATACCCTCATTGGCAAGCCCATCAGATAGCAACAAGACTCGATTCACCAAACCTTGCTTTTGTGTATTGCTTACCTCTTCATAGCCCTTGAGCATGCCCCCGCTCAGGTTGGTCATAGAATTTGCCTCTATGCGCTCTACAA
>CAYZQI010000234.1:0-5296 GCA_964480455.1 uncultured Cytophagaceae bacterium | reverse complement strand
GAAGGTTTAACCTCTCTAGAAATGACAAGTTTTTCTTTGGCTGTACGCCCAAGTAGTATGAGCAATACTGTGACAATAATTCCAATGATAATTGAGATAACCATTTGCTTTTTTTAAAAATTGATGAATAACATCAGCAAAGGTAAATGGGAGTGTATTTAAAGACTTACATAAATCTCAGAGAATAATACAATTTTCTAAGGTGTCAGCATTTGAGCAGGCAACTCTCGAGGGGTTGTGGGTGTAGCTAACAAATGGGTTATCGAAATGTGAAAATCCTTGGCAATTTTACTCCAATCACTTTTTCATAGTAATTTTGTAGCAGATAAGTAACGATTTTTTTTAACTGAATACAACAACAAACATGAAAAAGTTATCATTTCAATTTATAGGCTTATTGATTGCCTTGTTCTTAGTCAATGATGCCATAGGGCAAATCCGAACACCTGCCCCTAGTGTAAGTGCCAAAACTAGCGTAACCGTAGGACTTACTGAGGTAAGCATTGAGTATGCACGCCCCTCTGCAAAAGGTAGAGTAGTTTTTGCCGCTGATGGATTAGTGCCTTTTGGCAAAGTATGGCGCACAGGTGCTAATGCAGCTACCAAAATCACGTTCTCTGATGATGTAAAGATTGGAGGGCAAGACCTCAAAAAAGGTGCTTATGCTATCCTATCTATTCCTGAGGCAGATAAATGGGCAGTACATTTTTACCCTTACAACAGCGCAAGTTGGCCTAGCTATGTAAAAGAAACTCCTACGCTGATAGCCCAAGCTAAGATAATGAAATTGAATAACGCAATAGAAACTTTTACTGTAGATATCAATAATATCAAAATGGAAGGTGCAGACCTTGTATTCTCTTGGGAAAATACGGCTGCACACGTATCTTTTGAAGTAGAAGTAGATAAAAAAGTAATGGCAAACATAGACCAAATAATGGCAGGCCCTAGCCAAGCTGATTATTATGCGGCTGCCTCTTACTACCACGCTACTGGTAAAGACCTTAACAAGGCTCTAGAGTATGTAAACAAAGCCACTGCTGGTGAAAACCCAAGGTACTGGCAAATCCGTTTGAAAGCCTTAATTTTAGGCGATTTGGGCAAAAAAGACGAGGCAATCAAAGCTGCCCAGCAATCACTTGACCTAGCCAAAGAAGCAGGCAATGATGAATATGTAAAAATGAACGAAGTTTCTATCAAAGAATGGTCAGCAAAGAAAAAATAATTGCTTTCTTGATAGCTAATTTTTAGTGATTAAATAAAAAACAGGCTTTGCATATTGCAAAGCCTGTTTTTTTTGAGAACTATTCAGTTGGCAAAGCCAGAAGTATTGCCTCTAAGCGTGAGAGCACTTCTTGTTTGCCCAAAACATCCATAATGCCCATGAGGTCGGGGCCACCGCCCTCTCCAGTAACTGCTAGTCTTAGGGCAGAGATAGTATTGCCAAATTTGAGTGAATTTTCATCGAGATAATTTTGAATAAAATCGTGTAAATTTTGGCTATTCCATGCTTCATTGTAAGCAACCAGGGCCTGGTGAAGTCCTTTGATAAAGCTTGCTGCATCTACATTCCATCTTTTTTTCACTGTTTTGTCATCATAGCTTCTAGGCTTTTCAAAGAAATAGTAGCCATCATTGAGTATATCATTCAAAAAAGTAATGCGTTCTTTCATCAGAGAAGCAATTTGAACGAGTTTTTCTTCGGTGATTTCAGTTTGAACAGCTCTTTTCTTGATTTCTTCTTGGAGGAGTTTACCCAAGGTTTTTTCATCAGTCTTCTTGAGGTATTGCTGATTAAACCACTTGGCTTTGTCAAAATCAAAAATGGCATCAGATTTCACCACACGCCCCAAATCAAAACTTGTTATTAGCTCTTCTATACTGAACAATTCTTGCTCAGTGCCAGGATTCCAGCCCAAGAAAGCCAAAAAATTAAGCACTGCATCAGGCAGAAAGCCATCTTCTCGGAAGCCTTGTAGGTCTTGGGGAGAGCCTGTTTTTTCATCAGTATCTTGCCAAGCCAACGGAAAAATAGGAATCCCTAATGCCAAACCATCGCGCTTGCTGAGTTTGCCTTTGCCATTGGGCTTGAGCAATAGCGGCAAGTGTGCAAACTGAGGCATGGCATCTTTCCAGCCCAAAAACTCATACAAGAGTACGTGCAAATAAGCCGAAGGAAGCCACTCTTTGCCCCTGATGACGTGCGTAATCTTCATTAAATAATCATCTACCACATTGGCAAGGTGATAGGTAGGCAAGCCATCTTCTTTGAGCAAGACCTTGTCATCGAGGGTAGAGGAGTGGGCTTTTACCCAACCCATCACCATATCTTGAAAGCGAATTTCCTCTTTGGGAGGGATTTTAATACGGATTACGTAAGGGTCGCCGCGCTCAATTCTAGCCTTTACCTCGTCTTCGGGTAGTGTGAGCGAGTTGGTCATTTGTAGGCGTGTGATGGCATTATAGGAAATTTGGCTGGCTTTTGCTTGTTCCAGTCGCGTTTTGAGTGCCTCTATTTCCTCTTTTGTATCAAAAGCATAATAAGCTTTGCCTTCTTGTACCATTTGGAGGGCGTATTGTGCATAGATTTCTTTGCGTTCTGACTGCCTGTAGGGTGCAAAGTCCCCTCCTATTTCGGGCGACTCTTCGGGAGTGAGTCCAAACCAATTCAGGGCTTCAAAAATATATTTTTCTGCGCCTGCTACATACCTATTTTGGTCAGTATCTTCAATACGAAGTATGAAAGTACCTTGGTGTTGCTTAGCAAAAAGATAGTTATACAATGCAGTTCTTACACCTCCGATGTGTAGCGCACCTGTGGGACTTGGTGCAAAACGAACCCTTACTTGTTGCGTCATAGGTTATTTTTTGTTTGTTGATAAACAATTGCTATTGCAAATTTACACATTATGTATGGCAGTTAGAGGGCTTACAAACAAAATTTGCCAACTTTTGCAAAGTTGGCAAATTTCAAATTGCTTCACTTAAAATATCTATTATTTTTCAAATACATTTTTTTGTTTTATTCGCCACAGCCTAGTTCTAGCATTTCGGCAGCAGCTTGGAAACCATTTTTGAGGGCTAATCGCCAGTCGGCACAAGCTTCTTCTTGCTTACCTAGGGCAAATTTTGCAGAAGCTCTGCCAAAATAAGCCTTTCCCAAATCAGGCATAGTACGGAGAGCCTGGTCAAAATGCTGGATAGCTTCTTGATATTTTCTCTGCTCCATTTTCTGCTCGCCTTGTGTAATGTATTTTAAAGCAGTAGTAAGCTGTGTATCCATAGAAGCCTCACTTTGCAGCGTGCTTTTCCCTATTTCGTTACCACAATATTGAATAATTTTTTGGCGTGCAAGTTCGTGCCCATGTGTGGCGGCTTGTTGCCACTCTTGACAAGCCTGCTCTATATTATGTGTTGCTTCATAGACCTGACCTAGCATATAGCGCACGCTTACCAATGCAGGGTTGATACCAAGGGCTTTTTCAAAATCTTCTAAGGCTTGGTTGTATTTTCTCAATCCAAAATACAATGCGCCACGGCTTGCATAGGGTTCGGCCTCATTGGGGTTAAGGGCAATAGCCTGGCTATAATTTTCTAGTGCATTGGGGTAGTCATTCATCAAGTATTGGACACTGCCTAAGTTATGGTAAGCGGGTGCAAATTGGGGGTCTTTCTTGATGGCTTGTTTGTAGTGATTGAGTGCTACAGTGTAATTTTGTTGGTGAAAGGCTTGGTTTGCTAATTGATAGCTCTCTTGTGCGCTCTGTGCTTTTGCTTGGAAAAAAGCGAAACTCAGTAGGCTTCCTAAGATGAAAGTAATGTGGAGGTATTGCTTGATATTTTTCATTGTTAGATATTAGTTTGAGTAAGTATTTTTGTGTATCTCTTACTCATTCTATTTCTAAAAGTATACCAAGTAAGTTTTTATGTTATTTTACAAATTACCAGAGTTGTAAGTTGCTCATTATCAGCACATAAGGTATATGCCAAAAAATTAATTTTTTGCTTTATTTTCTCAAAAAGGATAATTAGTTTTAAAATGGGAAAGTAATTGAATGAATGTACGGGCTATTTACTTCTTCGGCATCGCTCGCTGCAATACTTCACTTCTTCCCAATTCTTCTCCCATTTCTTTCGCCATGTAAAGGGTAAGCCACACGTAGCGCAGATTTTTTGAGGTAGGTCAGATTTTTTACGTTGCTTCATAAAAGTTGTTGAGCAGTTTTGGCAATGTAAATGGTAGATAGTTTGCAAGGGAAGGCTGCGAACCAACAGCATACTCCCTTGACTACAATAGTAAAATTGATTTATTTACAAAAGTGAAAGAATCTCTTCACCCATGGGGTCTATACCAGAGGCAAAGAATTTTACTAATTCACCATTTTCATTGACAAAATACTTGCAGAAATTCCAAGAGGGGGCTTGTTCGTTCCAGCCGTTTTTGTCTTTTTGTGAAAGCCATTGGTAGAGAGGGTGCTGGTCTTGCCCTTTGACAGAAATTTTCTCAAACATTTGGAAAGTTACGCCATAGTTTTTCTCACAAAATTCTGCGATTTGCGTAGCAGTACCTGGTTCTTGTCCCCCAAAATTATTGGCAGGGAAGCCCAACACTACGATTTTATCTCCATGCTTTTCGTGAAGTGCTTGTAGCTTTGTATATTGGGGTGTGTAGCCACATTTGGAGGCAACATTGACAAGCAATACTTTCTTGCCTTTGTACTTTGCGAAGTCTATTTCTTCGTTTCCGTCCAATGATTTGAGTTTAAAATCATAAAAAGAGGTTTGTGTACTTGTATTCGCCATATTTGCTAATTCAGGTTTGGTTTTGATTTGTTTTGTATTACAGCTCAAGGTGAGAACCACCATAAAGATTAAATAAAAAATAAAAAAGTTTGATTTCATCTTACGTATAGTTTAGTTTTCAGGGTAACTTTTAAGAATGAAGGATTGTTTAAGAGAATTAATATAATTAAGCATTGAATAAATTATTACTTTCGCATTACCACAATGAACCGCTGAGTATATTAAGAAAGACCCAAGTGCTGGTGAATGGGATTTGGGTAGGTTTAGGATTTATGGTAGTGGTAGCCATAATACATCTCATCATTCCGCTAGGGTGGTGGTTTACAGTAGGAGATTTTACTTTTATAGGTATCTATCTTTTTCTACAATTTTTGATTTACAAAAAGCATCATCAACTAGTTGTCAATATCATTATAGTGCTGATTCCTTTGGTAGTTCTCTTACAGATTCCGTTGCGCGACTTGATGCAGGATACTATTCACCCTCATACCCG
>CAYZQI010000233.1:0-5339 GCA_964480455.1 uncultured Cytophagaceae bacterium | reverse complement strand
TCGAACTCGCGACCTATAGCTTGGAAGGCTATCGCTCTACCAACTGAGCTACTCCCGCTTTTGAATTGTATTTGGGATACTTGTATGATTAAATGTTCACTAAAGAAAGCAAACAATCAGTGGGGAAAGCAGGATTCGAACCTACGAAGTCGTACGACAGCAGATTTACAGTCTGCCCCAGTTGGCCGCTTTGGTATTTCCCCAAATCACTTCCTTCTTAAAGTGGTTGCAAATTTACAAGCTATTTTCGTATTATCAAATATCTGTTCTATTTTTTTTGAAAAAATATTTCTTTTTGAGGCTATCCATTGAGCTGCAATCATTTTAGATTATTTTTTTCGGAAGAAGACTTGCACGGGCACACCCTCAAAGTCAAAGTGTTTTCGGATTTGATTTTCTAAAAATCGTTGGTAAGGTACTTTAACATATTGTGGTAAATTACAAAAAAAGGCAATCGCAGGCTTTCGAGTGGGTAATTGTGTAATATACTTGATTTTGATATATTTTCCTTTTAGTGAGGGGGGTGGATAGCGTTCTATCTCTTTAAGCAGTACTTCGTTCAACTCAGAGGTAGGTATTTTTTTGTTCAAGTTAGTATATACTTCTCCGGCTTTCTCAATTACTTTAAAGATACGCTGTTTGTTGATGACGGAGGTAAAAATAATAGGAGGATAACTTATTGGAGCTATACGCTCCAATATTTCTTTTTTGAACTCCTCTGCCGTATGCGTATCTTTTTCTATTAAATCCCATTTATTGACCATAATAATCAAGCCCTTTCCATTACGGTCTGCAAGCCCGATAAGATTTACATCTTGCGATTCTATTCCTTTGGTAGCATCTAAAATTACAATACACACATCTGCATCTTCAAGTGCACGCAGAGAGCGCATGACAGCATAAAATTCAATATTTTCTTTGACTTTGCTTTTTTTACGTATTCCTGCGGTATCTATCAGTATAAATTCTTGCCCAAAGGCGTTGTAGTGAGTATGAATGGCATCTCTTGTAGTACCTGCTATATCAGTTACAATGCTTCTTTCTTCTCCCGTGAGTACATTCACAAAAGAAGATTTACCCACATTGGGCCGTCCTAGGACAGCTAGTTTTGGAATTTTATTTTCTTGAGATTCTTCCTCAGGCAAGGGTAGCAGTGCGATTACCTCATCAAGCAAATCACCAGTACCTAAACCATTGGCAGCAGATACGGGGAATATTTTTTCAAAACCAAAAGTATAAAACTCAGCGGCTTGGTGTGTTTTATAGGCATCATCAGCTTTGTTGGCAACCACTACTATGGGCTTGTCATACCTACGAATCACGTTGGCAAAGTCTTTATCAAGTCCTGTAACTCCAGCTTGGCAATCTACCATAAAAAGTACGATGTCTGCCTCGTGCATAGCTACTTCTACTTGTCGGCGAATTGCTTCTTCAAATATATCATCTGAACCTACTACGTAGCCTCCTGTATCTATGACAGTAAAAGTTTTGCCTGTCCACTCCACGTGCCCATAAATCCTATCTCGGGTAATGCCACTTTGGTCATCCATTATTGACTGGCGACTTTCAATCAAGCGATTAAAAAAAGTGGATTTACCTACGTTGGGCCTTCCTACAATTGCGACAATATTTGCCATATTTTCTATTATTTTCTTTTAAATGATACTTTTAGTCTCCGCTAGACCTTTTTTTGGCTTGATAGCTATTCCCTTTTGATTTTTCCTCGTGCAGCAATAAAAGTAACCCCTTTGTGCTTTATAAGACACTAACTGTCTACTAATACAAGCTAATCACTCAATAGTCAATCTCTCATTCAATAGCCAAAGCGTTTCAGTTTATTGGGTTTTATCCTCCATTTATCTTCTACTTTCACATACTGCTCTAGAAAAACCTGCTTACCAAAAAAAGCTTCCAGGTCTTTGCGTGCGGCAATGCCTACTTTTTTGAGTGCTTCGCCGCCCTTGCCTATGATGATTCCTTTTTGGCTAGTGCGTTCTACTAAGATTTCAGCACGTATTCTGATAATGGTTTCTTCTTCGTGAAATGCCTCTATGACTACTTCGGTAGAATAGGGTATTTCTTGCTTGTAGTTCAAGAAAATTTTTTCTCTGATGATTTCAGAAGCAAAGAAACGCTCGGGCTTATCGGTAAGTTCATCTTTCGGAAAGTAAGGAGGGTGTATTGGCAAATGCGCTAAAATCAGTTCAAATACTTTCTCAATATTAAAATTGCCGAGGGCAGAGATAGGTACTATTTCTTTGAAGCTGAAATTTTCAGCCCAATACTGTATTTTTTCCTCTACTTGCGCTTGAGTAGCTAAATCTACCTTATTAATAAGTAAGAAAACGGGTGCTTCTAGCTGTCTGAGTTTTTCAACTACATGGTCTTCGTTATACTGCTCAAAAATATCTGTTACCCAAAGTACAATGTCTGCATCTTCCAATGAACTTTCTACAAATTGCATCATAGATTGATGTAAGGCATACAGTGGCTCAATAATGCCCGGAGTATCTGAATAAACTACTTGATAGTCTTCTCCGTTGATAATGCCCATGATTCTGTGCCGTGTAGTTTGCGCCTTAGAGGTAATAATAGAAAGTCGCTCACCTACCATTTGGTTCATAAGTGTAGATTTTCCTACATTAGGTTTACCAATAATGCTCACAAAACCAGCCTTGTGGTGAGGGATATTTTCAGAAATAATCAGGTTATCCTCCATTTTTTTATTTTTTTGCAAAGATATTTGTTTTTAACGAAAAAAGCATCTATCTTTGTACTCTAATTAAATCGCGGGATGGAGCAGTTGGTAGCTCGTCGGGCTCATAACCCGAAGGCCAGAGGTTCGAGTCCTCTTCCCGCTACTAAATTTTAAGCCTTTATTTTGAATCAATATCAAGATAAAGGCTTTTTTGTAACTTACTTAAATATGATAAACTTCCATTCATAAAAGTATCACATTATGAGATAGAAGTATTTGCTAACTCATCAAGCGCATAACCCTAAGGTCAAAGGTTCGAGTCCTCTTCCCGCCACTAAAATTTAAGCCTTTATTTTGACGTTTGTTCAAAATAAAGGCTTTTTAAGTGAAAAGCTAAGAAACTGGAGTGCCTAATACTGCTGACATTCCTACAAGTTTTGTGATATTATGGCTTTTTTTAAGGAGGTACTATTTCTTGACTGAGGATACAGGCATGACCTCTCGGACAAGAAGTCAGGTACTTCTCCAACGACAAAAAACACAACAGATAAAAATCATTTTATTCAGTAAGCACAATGCTACCAATATCAGTAACTTGCCCATTTGTAACCCCCACGTTTTCACGCAAAGCAGATACATAGTCATCATTGGGTACAATTGAGATTGTGTAAGTACCCTCTTCTAAACCTTGCAAGCAAAATTTACCATTTTCATCAGTAAAAGTGCCAGTACTGTCGCTACCTTGTATGGCGTACACCACAAGTGAGGCATCAAGTGGGCTTACCATGCCACAAATAGACCCACCTTGTGAAAGTGGCGTAGCACGAATAACAGGCTTCAAAATGTACCGTCCGTTGCCAGTTCTGACAATAGAACGAGCAGCATCAAAATCAAGCAATAAATCATAAGTAATATCAGGAGTTAGCTCTGCTTGCACATTAAGTTTTAAGCCTGATTGTTGTGCACTAGGTGTGCGCAGGTCATAAGAAATACCCTCAATCACAACACTGTTTTCATCTCCTAGAATGAGCCTTACTTGCGAGATGCGCCCTGCGGGTAGCTCGGCAGTAGCCAATACAGTATCAATGCCGCCAGTAAGTTCGAGCAAATCATAGATACCTGCATTGATATTATCTAAGGTTGTCCAGCCTCCGTCTTCTTCGCCAGCACTGCCAGAGGTATGCACTCTTACCTCTCTGATGTCTATGTAAACATGATCATAATCTGCGGGTGAGTCAGTAAGCCGTACCCTAAAAGTAGCCTTGCCGTCTGAGTCTGAACTACAAGAAATAACTGCTGTAAAGATGCAGAGGAGTAAGAAAATAATGGATAAATGTCTCATTTTTGTCATTGATTTAGTAATTAAATAGAACTCATTACCAAATATAAACGCACAAATACGTTAATCTGTGCTTTATAGGTTATAAAAGTTGTCATTACGTTACTTCATTGTTGTTATCTCTTTTGTAGGTAGTATAAAAGGCTACAACACCTCATTCATAAAAGCAATTTCTTCTTCAAAAATCGTATGCGGCGCATTAGGGTAAATTTGCGCAGTAACTGTAGCACCCAAATTTGTGAAAATTTCTTTGCTCTCTTGTACTCTTGCCAGCGGAATGTGTGTGTCTATATCGCTACAACCCAGTAGCACGGGTGTACCTTGCAAATCACCTTTATAAAGTGTTTTATCCAATACATCACCAATTAAGCCTCCACTCAAAATAAAGATACCTCCATATTTTTCAGCATTTTGTGCTACAAACTCTGCGGTGAGGCAAGCCCCCTGCGAAAAGCCCACAAAATAAATGTTTTCACTCGTGATGCCCGCAGCTTTGATGTCGGCAAGCAAGTCTCCTAATATGCTCAAAGCAGAAGAAAGCTCTGGCTCATTTTGAGACTTGGGTGCCAAAAAACTATAAGGATACCACGTGTTTTGTGTGGCTTGTGGGGCAAGCAAGGCGAAATCATTAACCTTAAGCTCCTCAGCAAGTGTGAGCATACTCTTTGCGGAAGCACCCCGCCCATGCACCATAATCATGGCTTTTTGCGCTTGAGCCAGAGGAGTGCCTTTGTGGATAATATTTTTTTCGTGTTTATGCATATTTTTCTGGTTTTAAAATAATGGGTTCTAACAATCCTTCTATGTACTTTCGCCTATTTTCCATCCAAGAAGGTAGCATGAGCTGCTCGCCCAAGTGTTCAAATTCCTCATCTGTCATAAAGCCTTTAGGCTTGTTGGTAGATACCTCAAACAAAACACCGCCCGGCTCACGAAAGTAAATCGCATCAAAATACTGTCGGTCTATCACAGGGGTAGGTGCGAGGTGTGCTTTCAAAGCTTTTTCACGTACTTCTAGTTGGCTTTCATTGCTAGGCGTATTGAAAGCAATGTGATGCACTGTGCCGCTGCCCCCTACTCCATGCCGTTCCTCAGGCGAGCAAACAATGTCTATGATTTGGCCAGGCTTGGCATCTACAGGAATATACCTACGGCGTACGCCACTTTCTTTCAAAAACTGGTGGTTTAGTTGATTTACCAAAACACTTTCAGTTTTTTCATAGGTATTTTCCCAAAGTTCTATACTGTCAATGGTTCGTTAAAAATTAGGCAGCTCTAGCCCCGAAAGAATAAAGCTGCTTT
>CAYZQI010000232.1:0-5389 GCA_964480455.1 uncultured Cytophagaceae bacterium | reverse complement strand
ATCTTTGACAAAAATCACGGTGAATGCTCTCAGGTCTTTTTTGCTTTGTAGGATAGCGTCATTTTGCAGGTAGCTTTGTAGCTGTATTTTGGCAGATTCTTTTACTGCCTCAAAGGTTTGCTCTTCCTCTTTTTTGAGGTATTTGATTTCAAAGACATATTGGGCGTGTGTTTTGGTATTGTTGGGGCGGATGTAGAGTTCTAAATCTACGTATTTACCGTTATCGGTTTCTCGCTCCGAGATGACGTGAAAAGCATTGCCTTGGTGCGAGTAGGCTGTCATCAGCATTTTGACGTATTTTTCATTGAACCGCTGAAAATCACGGTTAGAAAGTACTTTGAGGCTCTTTTCTATCAGTTTCAAGAAAGGCTCAATATTGCCTGCCGAAGCCTTAAAAATAGCGTCTTTGATGCCGTCTTCTTCATACTCAAATTCGGCTCTTTGCTGTAAAATAAAGGCATAGTATTGCCAATACAATTCTTTGATGACTTGATTGGGTACTTTGTAAATCACACTCACCCCTGTATCGCTTTCGCCTTTGATGGTGAGGTTGCCTAGGTAATGTAAAAAATTGACAAAGGCGGTTTTTCCGAAGGGTCTGCTAAAATCAAACTGGTAGATTTGTTCGCTTTCTATTTGCCCTGTCTCGAGGATTTCGTGCAGAATTTCTATATTCCCGAGAAAATTGGCGACTTCAAACATCTTCTTTAGTTTGCCATAATCGGGCATGATGTTCGGGTCGAGCATAAGGTCGGGATACCTTTGTTTTTTCATAAATTCTTTCAAAAAAAACAAAGTCATGTTGGAATTATAAATTGTATGCGCAATATGTTTGTTAAACTTATAGCCATTGTACCAGAATTTGAGGTCTTTTAAAATGCTTTTTCTCTGATGTGTATCTTCTAAGCAATTATCTAGTAATTGACCTACCTCTTCTTCTGTAAAACCTACCATATCGTGAAACTCTTCTGCGTGGGTAAGGTGGGTTACTATATTAAATCCACTGGTAAGGCTGTCTAAGGTAATGGGCGACACGCCTGTAATAAAAAATCTATTGATTACCCCTGATTGTGTGGCTACTTTGATGTTTTCATAAAACTTACGCATATAGCCATCTTGCGACACACTGGTTTGAAATTCTGATAAATTACGCCAGAGAATTTCATTCGTAAAGTGGTCATATTCATCTATAAGCAAATAAATAGGAGTTTCTTCGGTGTCGTAAGCTTGTAGAAAAGCACCAATGATTTGAGCAGGGACATTTTCAGCCAAGATTTTTTGAGTCTTTTGCGTATCAAATAGCCCGTACTTGTTTATAAAACTCTCGAGAGTGATTTTGATATTTTTCAAAAAACCTTCTTCTGTACTTTGTCTAGTATTGGTGTTGATGCCACTAAAATCAAATTTTAGGACTCTGTAGCTATTTGCCAAAGGCGTAGGATTTTGCCCGATATAAGTGTTGCCAAATAGTGTTTCAAATTTATCTTTGTGCTTGATGTCGTAGTAATATTCCAAAATAGATACAAACAAACTCTTGCCTATCTTGCGAGGACGCAGGAAAGATACATAGCTTTGGTTATCTTCTAATAGCTCTATGTAATTTGTTTTATCCACGAGCAAGTAGTTTTCTTTGATGAGTTTCTCAAAGTTGCTCACTCCATAAGGATATTTTACTTTCTCTTTCATAACACAAATATAAGAAAATTTTTGTCAATTCACTTGCCTTGTAGTGTTCCCTATCAAGTGAATAAACAAACCTCCTGAGTTTAAGCATTTTTGACAAAAAAATCATAAATTTGTAAAAAAAGAAAAACTATGCAGACATTTTTGCTCCATATAGAAGATACAATACAAGTTCAGTTATTTCAGTTGCTTGCCCAACAGTTAGGCGTAGAGATGATTGCACTCCAAGAAGAAGAAGCAAGTACACATCATCAGATAGAAGAAGAAAATCATGAGGAAAACTTGTTACAAAGTCCTAGCCCTTATTATCCACTCAAAACTGCCTATAGCTACGAAGACATCTTAGGTATTGTGGCACAGTTTCCAGAGGATAAGCAATGGACATTCAGTGATTTACAAGATGAAGCTATCTTTCCCGAAACCAATATCAAAAAACAACTCATTGATAACCAACTCTATCTTATGCCTAATCCAAGTACATTACACCAAAAAATAATAGTGAGAGCTTCAAGGTACATTGATGCTTTCGTAGATGAAAACAATCTGGGCGATGTTTATGTAGCCCCTGTGAGTGTAAAAATAGACGAAAACAATGCCTTAGAGCCTGATATTATTTTTATTTCGGTGTCAAAAAGAGAGAGTGTAGGAATGCAAGCCATCACAGTTGCCCCTGAGCTAGTAGTAGAAGTGATTTCACCTGCCAATTACAAAAAACTGAGGGAAGAAAAGAAAGCCCGCTATGCCGATTTTGGGGTGCAAGAGTATTGGGAAATTTACCCACAGAAAAAATATCTGCGCATAGAAATTCTCACTCAAGATGAAGCAACAAAAGAGAATAGTTATCAAGTTTTTTCGGAAGCAGAGGGGCAGGGAGAAGTTCGCTCAAAGGTTTTAGAAGGATTTAGCCTAGTTGTAGAGAAGATTTTTAGATAGTTGCCTTTGTAAGTTATGAGTTGTGAATTATAAGTTTTTAAAACCCTCATTATCAAAGACTTAGTAATTAAAAATGTCAAAGTTATTTTTTACTTTTTACTTATTCAAAAAACAACTATATTTGGCAAAGATAAAACTCAAAATAAGATGAAGACCATTATTTTACAATCTGACAACAATACAGACCTAGATTTGCTCATTGCCTTGGCACATCGCTTAGGGGTATATTGCAGTGTTGCCTCGCCAATACCTCTGACAGCCGAAGAGGAGGAAGATGATTTGGATATCTTGCTGGAAGGTTTGGGGCTGGAAGATGAGTTGGTGGGTATTTCCTTAGATGATTTTGAGGATTTACCTTTGTATAATACTGCTTATATTCCTGATTTTACCAATGCACAAAAATATTTTGGAGCTTGGGAAGATGATGAAGATGAAACATTAGAGGAACTTTTAAACATGCTGACTCCATGAAATTTGTATTGTGTCAAGTCCGCAGGGATTTACAATTCTGACTAAAAAGACAAACACTTTTAACCTCATAAAGCTAAATCCCAAAAAAAGAGCTATATTCAACACTGATAAAACTCAAAATAAGATGAAGACCATTATTTTACAATCTGACAACAATACAGACCTAGATTTGCTCATCGCCTTAGCACATCGCTTAGGGGTATCTTGCAGTGTTGCCTCGCCAATACCTCTGACAGCCAAAGAGGAGGTAGATGATTTGGATATCTTGCTGGAAGGTTTGGGGCTAGAAGATGAGTTGACCTTCACGAGTTATGAGGAATTTTCTGAAGAACTTTTCATCAATACTCCAGCAAATGCTCACATTCTATACGAAGCACTACAAGAAGTGGGAGGAGCTTGGGAAGATGACGAAGATGAAACATTAGAAGAACTTTTAAACATGCTGACTCTATGAAATTTGTACTAGATACAAACATCATTATTTTGATGATTAAGAACGATAAGTTCAATACCTATTTTCAAGAAACTTATCTAAACGACGCTTCAAAAACATTTTGTCTGAGCATTGTAAGTTTGGGAGAAATTACGGCTGTTGCTGCTCAAAATAAGTGGGGCAAACAAAAACTCAGAGAACTTCATTTGATTCTAAAAGGATTAAACATTATTCAACTTGACAATAGAAAATATGTCAAAGCCTACGCAAAGATAGATACTTTCAGCCAAGGAAAACTTGATGGGCAGCCACTTCCCAATGGACTCACTGCCAGAAATATGGGTAAAAATGATTTATGGATTGCTGCTGTGACAGAAGTACTAGAGGCTACACTCATCACTACTGATAAAGATTTCAATCACTTAGACCCTGCACTCATCACCATAGACTACATAGATATTGAGCTTTTTAAGTAGGACATAACACAAGCGCATGCTCTTGTGCTACAGAGTCTCAGTGCTCTCCTCCCAATTTACTTGAGCATACATATCTGCAAGTTTTACCAGACAATCACCTATTTGCAGGTTGTCTGAGAGTTTGTTGAGAATTTCTAAGATCCAATCATTTTCGGGGGTGCGGCGGTAGCTGATGACTTCTATTTTTTGGCTATCAATCATCACATATTGCTCTAGGCTAGGTAACATTTGGTAGCAGCGTTTTTTCTCTGCTTTATCATAGAAGGCAGTACTCTTAGAAAGGACTTCTATCACAATGCTTGGGTTGAGCAATACATCAGCACTTTGAGCGGTTTTACGCTCTATTTGGGCTTCTTCACAAACGACCATCACATCAGGATAGACATATTTTTTGCATTGCTCTAGCTTCAAAAGCAGGTCGCTGGGATAGATTTTACATTTTTTACCTTTCAGGCAAATATACAATTCACCTACTATGTTGGATACTATGAGGTTATGTTCCTCTGTTGCGCCTGCCATACTCAGAATTTCGCCATTGTGGTATTCGTGCTTGGTGGCTTCTTGTGCCTCTTGCTCAAGGTAGTGAATTTCAGAGATGGTTTTTACTAAGGTCTGCATAAAAATTGGATTAATAAATCATACAAAAATACTAAATTTAGGGATTTTTTGCAAATGTATGGCTTTCAACTACTAATTTTTTCAACTTAAGAATTTTCTTAAAAAAACTTTTTATCTTTATTAGAGAATTTTATCCTTTTACAATTTAACCCCAACAGATACGTATGCAAAATCTCTTATTGAATAATTTTGACTCCTATCAGGGAGCAATCCTTAAAACCCTGCTTTCTGAGAATGGCTTTGGGTCTATCCGTGAATTTCAACGACAGCAGAATATTGTCGTAGATGGATGGTTTGGTACTACAAGCTATGGCAAGTTGTACGATTTATTGCTCAAGCCCGTAGGAATGCCTTTTTTCGGGCATTACCATCATCAGCCCAATGTTAAAAATCAGATTATCTTGCATCATTCTGCTTCAGCAGACAATATCGCCAATATGTATCATTGGTGGCGTATAGACGGTGTCAGGCATGTTGCTACAGCTATCGGCATAGACAATGCAGGCAATGTAGGGCGTGGCTACCACGAAGATTTCTGGGCGCACCATATCGGGCTACGGCATTGGAACAATGTACGCCTCAATATGCACAGTGTAGCTGTAGAGATTATGAACTGGGGCTACCTCACCAAGCAAGGCGAAAAATATCTCAACTACGTTGATGGAGAAGTACCTGCCAGTAAAGTGGTTAATCTTGATTTTAGAGGGCAGAAGTTTTTTGGATAGTGTAAATAATTAGTTGATAAGTTTTTTGTTATATTCAAACGCCCAGAGTT
>CAYZQI010000231.1:0-5606 GCA_964480455.1 uncultured Cytophagaceae bacterium | reverse complement strand
GACTTCCTTATGCCCTCTCTTGAGGAGCTACGATTAGGACACACTTTTTTTAAAAAATTGATTATCAGTAAGTTGCATTTCAAAATAAAAATTTGTAGTTGCTGAATAAAGTGTGTATGCTTTGAAAACTTTTTCATTCCATTGTCCATAGGTTGCAACCTATGGGCTATGGAGTGAAAAATGACTATTTCGTCATAATATAATCTTAAAAAATTCATCAAAATAGACCTCAAATTAGTCAAAAAGAACATACACACTTCACTGTTGGACTACCATAAAATTTTTAATCTATTGATAATCAGTTATTTACGAGATAAGTGTCCTAATCGTAGCTCTTGAGGAGAGGAAAGGGGCGAGGTAGCTAAAAGGGGAAATTTGACTTACACCCAAACAAAGTTACGATTTTTACTTTATTCTTTTGATTTTGATTCAAAACTCGAGAAATAAAAGCCCAGCATTTAGAAAGTGCACTGCGTCATGTCTTTGAGGTCGGGTACACGCTCACCTTTAAAATAGCCTACTACATACGTTTGTGCGCCACTTTTATCTAAGTATTTGCTAAAACTTTTGGCTTCCCAATAAGAGGTAAAGTAGCCCAATGTATATTTTTTTAGGCCATTGCTTTGCTCTACGGCAAAATTGGGGTGGTTGTCCATATACTGGGTCAAATCTCTGTTTTCGTAAGCACCTATCTGCACACTAAACTCACAATCAACCCCTCCTCTACCCTGCCTTGCGGCGTTTACTTCACCCATTTCGCTACGGACTCTTCTGAGTGCTTCTTGGAGTGATTCTATGGCATCATCTTTTTTGCTAAGTTCTTGATTGAGTGTTTGCAGTTCGGCTCTTTTATTGACAAGGTCGGTCTGTGCTTTATTGAGTTTTGCCTCGGCCATTACCCTATCTTCTTTAAATTGTTTAAATGCCTCGAGGTTACGTTTGTAGGCTTTGACTTCTTGTTGGAGGGTAGTGCGTTCAGTGCGGCTCAGTTGTGCATAAGTCGTATTGATACTGATAAGTAGCAAAACTGCACTCGTTAGGAAGCAATAAATAGGTTTATTCATTTTGAGTTATTGAGTTAGAAGGTCAAAATATAGGTTTGTTTTTTTGAATTTAGGAAACTGTAAAAAATAATCTTTAATGGATTTATTCGTAAGGTACTGCTAATCAATTAATTGATTTAGCTAACCATTGATAATCAGCAATTAATTATTACCTATTCGTTCACTTTTTTGCCATCTCTGTAAGGTACTACTTTGGCATCTTTGATACGCAATATTTTGAGATAATCTCTAAAAGTTTCAGCTTCTTTTTTGTCTTTGAAGTAGCCAAGCGTATATTTTTTGATACCGTCTTCATCTTCATCACCCGTGAAGACGGGCCTTTTAGTACCATCTATTTCACTAATTTCTTGATAGAGTGCCGCATCATTTACTTCTACTTGCACCTTATAGACCAATCCGTCTAAGTTGGTTTGTGTATTGATTACATTTTGTGTTTCTCTTTTTTCACGTTTGAGGCGGTCTAGCTCGTCGATGAGTCTTTTTTCTTCGGCATTTTTCTCATTTATTTTTTGTTTTACTTCTTGCATAGAGGCTTCCACATCATCTATGTTTGCTTCTAGGCGTGTGAGTTCGTCTTTTTTTTCTCGTATGCCTTCTTTGAGTGCTTTGTATTTTTCAGGATTTCTTGTGAGGTCTTTGATTTCTTTTTTGAGTGCTTTTTTCTCTGCTTTGTTGAGTTGGGCATAGGTAGTTGAGAGAGAGAAGAAGCACAAAGAGCAAATAAAACTTAATAATAAGGTATATTTCATTGTTGTAAAGTTGATTAATGATGAATAGCAATCTATAAAAACCAAATTTACATCTCTTTTTCGAAAAGTAAACAAAGTCAGTGATAAAAAATTGAATAATGACCTAAATTTATGCTTTAAGAAGCAATCTAAGGACTTTCTTAGGGCATTTTTTCAGTACCTAGCTTTTTTACAATGCTAGCCATTACGGCATTTCTCTTTCTGAGATAAACCTACGGCTGAGAAATAAAAATACAATTGCTCCAATGATAAATCCACCAATCAAAAAAGCAGCCGCTTTGAGGTAAGTACTGTCAAAATTGCCCATACCCATCACAGTAATCACCAAAAGGCTAAAAAGTACCAATGCCAGCAAACCCTTAATGCCCAAGTTAAACATACGTTTCATACGGCAGCCGTAGCGATAAAGCACCAAAAAGCCAATCATACTGATACCTGTCAGTGTTCCAAACATAGTAAAAAGGTAGCGAGGATTTTTGAGCAATAGCTGAGGATTTTGTGCTATGCGCATAGCAGGCATGATGATTCTTCTGAACCACGAAGCATTGGCGGCCGAAGTTGCTTTTTTTGCCACAATAGGCTCTGCAAACTGATTGGCGAGAGCCTCCCATAGCTTAGTGGTACCGTTATCATAGCCCAAAGCCCAGATAGCTGCACCACCTATTTTCTTGGATTGTATCCAAGCATATTTTTGAGCCAAAGAAGTACTGTCTTCAAACCAAACCTGACGGTAGTTATCTCCTTCTCTGTAGGCAACATAAGCACTCATGCTGCTAGGTTCGTTTACTGCTTGCATACGTTGCCTTGCTATATCGCGGTACATGCTGTAATCAATAAATTTTTTGGCAGGGGCTGGAATTTGTAGGCTTTCAGTACTCCAAGTTGCGCCGTAATAAGGTACAGTAAGAATAAGTTTTTCGGGCGAGAGCCCCGCTGCTAGGTAGTCATCTATGCCGTCTTCTAGTCCAGTTTTCCACCAATAGCTACCCCCCGCCACAGCCGCAATAGGGCCTGCAGTAGCACTGTTGCTCCCATAAAATTCATAACTGCTCATAATAAAAAAATCCACCTGATTTTTGAGTTGGCCCATATCTAGCACTCTTTCAAAATCAATGGTAGGCACCGAAATCGTAACAATTCCCCCCTCTAGGGCAGCTTTTACCTGCGAAGTCATATCTAGTACAAAATTAGTAAATGCTTCACGCTGTTTTTTGGGGATATTCTCAAAATCAAGATGCACACCATCAGCCTTGCGTGCTTTGAGCAGTTGAATGACCGAGTTGATGCAAGTGCGTTGTGAGGTGCGGTTGGCGAGGAAAGTTTCATTGTTTTGCTGCCCAAAATTACTCACACTGAGCAAGACTTTCACGCCTTCGGCGTGGGCTTTTTCTATCAGTGGAGTGGTATTCCAGTCATGTATGCTACGATAGGTACCATCTGTGGGGTTGAGCTCATAAGAAAAATAAGCAATCATAGAAAGCAGTGAGAAATTGTAGCTTTCATAGGCATTGCCCATCCAGTGAGGATGCCAGCCAAACACCTTGAGTCCTTTTTTTAGCGTATGCTTAGTAGTATATTTTTCTATATGAATGATAGGTGCTTTGCCATTCAATCCATTGCTATACCTTATCATATCGCGGCGTTTTACGGCGTTCATTCTGTCCATAAATGCCGTAGTATCTAGCCCTCGTTCTGGGTCGGGCAGGTCTGATTTCTCTTCATCGGGCTTGGCAGCTACTACTCCGCCCGAATTGACAAAGCCAAAATCATCATCTATCTCGGGGTCATAAGAGAAGATGGCTCTTCCATCTGAACTTACCTTCTCTTGGGAAGGGTCGGTATTGGGCTTAGTTTTGTTGGGGTCATCTTTTGGGTTGGTCTTTTGGTTGGTTTCGTTTTGCTTTTTCTTTGTTTCTATTTTTTTATCTACATTTTGCTCTATTTTGTCGAGCTGGGCAAAGCTATGAATTGGGGAGCAGAAAAGCCAACCAGCAAGAATTATGGATATTATGTACGTTTGCTTTGTCATATTTTAATGATGATAAGATGATGTAAATCAAAAATAAATTCTAAAATATTTGAAATTCCCCGAAAAACTGCCTTAATTTAGGAAGAATATCACAACTTCAAAAAGATATTGTGAAATTGTTGGCAAAAAATATCACTTAGTTTATTTTTTTGATTTTATAAAGCTCTGAAAGTGAGCACTTTACTTTTATAAAAGCCCTTGATTGTCAGATTCTCAAAATAACTCATGTTTCAGTATGTTTACACACACTACATTTTGGATTGATTTGGTTGGTTGTACTGCTAAAAGTATAGCTGCAATCTTTGTGTGTATCTTGTGCCTCACCCAAGAGGGCTACGGGCAAGTGCCTGATTCTGCACAGCAAGTCTATTGGCAGGAGTGCCATGCCAAAATCAATGCCCTTGCGCCCAACCATACGGGGGTTACAGATTTGGGAAATACTTATCTGCTATTTGCTGTAAAATACAGCAAAGATTGGCTTTTCATTGTATCGGATAGCCTTAATTATGATTCTTATTTCAAATTCAATAAGCAAGATACACTGCGCCAAAATTCTCTCTTTTTTGATAATAACCTTTGCAGACTGGTAGAAGAATACCTAGAGCCTGCTGCCAAACCCAAAGAAACCGTCTTTGGCGAATTGGTATTGAAAGAATACTACGAGGTGAAGCAAGAAGGAAGAAAATTTTATGAACAAATTGTAAAAACCGAAACTGGCAAAAACTATCCTGGCTTTTTTGGAAAAGTAGCAAAGGTAGCTTTCTTGCCCATAGATAAACTCTTCGGCATTGAAAAAATGGCAGATATGAAAAAAGCAGTAGAAGCACAGAAAAAAGCCATAGAAGACAAAGCCAAAGAAGTGCAAGACATCAAAAAACAAACTGAAATACTCAAAGAAACCTTAGAAGCGCAGCAAAAAGAAAATGAAGCACTCAAAGCACAACTAGCAGCTTACGAACAGCCCGAATGGGAAGAAGAACCCCTCACTACACAAGACACCAACCTAGCCATAAAACCCGACAGCAGCAACTTAGAAGGCAAAAACAATGTCGTCATCAAAGAAAATACTTTTATAGTAACCGCAGACACTACCCAAGACTTTACAGACATTGCTACCCTGCCTATGGATTCTTTAAAAAAAATAAAACCATTCAATGATGCTGAGAAATCTCAAAACATAGACACTACTGACACCAACGCCAAGCAGGTAAAAGATAATAACCACAACCACCAAACGCCTGCTGACAGTACGCTCTCAAAGACTGCACCTCCTGCAGACTCTCTCCAAAAAGATAATTCACTGGAAGCCCAAAAAGCTGAATTACAAGCCAAAATAGACCAAAAAACAAAAGGACAGGGCGCACAGATAGTACTGCAACTACCCAACGACATAGAAGCCGACAAAAAACGGCGCGACCAAGTACTCGAGGAAAAAAGGCAACTCTCTGAGGCAATTGATGGCAATGACAATCCACAAAAGGCAAGAGCCATGACCGAAAGGCTCAAAAGCCTTGACGAAGAACTTATGTTACTCTTAGAACGCATTGGCAAACGCCTCAAAGAAGAAAAAGAAAAACTAGAACAAGAAAAAAACCAAAGAAACCCCTAAATACACAAATATGGAAAACTCATCTGCACTCAATGCACCCTCTATGTCCAAAATATCTGCCAAGTTCATCTATTTGAGTATTTGGGGAGCTATGTTGGGTAGCGCATTGGCTTGTATTGATTTAGGCATAACAGGCTTATTTTTGTTTTCTTTTG
>CAYZQI010000230.1:0-5764 GCA_964480455.1 uncultured Cytophagaceae bacterium | reverse complement strand
CAATGCCGTAGCCTCCCAAGATTGGGAGGGCGAAGCAGCCGTTTTTGTATCGATTGTGAATTGGGTGAAGGGTGATTTTCCAGCTCCTAAACTTTTATATGTAGAAACAGGAAAAAATATCCTACAAGCTCAAGTACTCGCAAAAATAAACAGCAGTTTGAGTAATAATGTCGATGTGAGTCTTGCAAAAATATTAGAATGTAATAAAAAAGAAAAGCTAGTCTTTCAGGGGCAGACACACGGACACGAAGGATTTTTACTCAAACCTTCAGAAGCAAAAAACTTACTACAAAAAAATAAGAAAAATGCAGATGTACTAAAGCCTTTTCTGATTGCAAATGAATTATTAGCCCAACTTAACTCACAACCACAAAGATTTGTGATTGATTTTACAAACAAAGACCTTGTGCAGTCAGGAAATTATCCAGATTTGTTGAATATCATACAGAAAAAAGTACAGCCTGATAGAGATGCGAAAGCCCAACAACAAGATGCACAAAATCAACAAATAATCAAACTCAACCCAAAGGCAAAAATTAATAAACATCACATTGGATTTGCAAAACATTGGTGGAGATTAAGCTATGGAAGAGAAGAACTTATTATAAAATTGAAAGTATTAAAAAAATACATCGCTTGTTCTAGAGTTTCTTCTCGTCCTATTTTTGAATTTATATGTACTGATATTCGCCCTAATGACGCTTTGATGGTTTTTACTTTTGAAGACGACTATAGTTTCGGGATTTTACAATCTTGCTATCATTGGGAATGGTGGAAAGCAAAATGTTCAACGTTGAAAGGAGATTTTCGCTACACTTCTGATACAGTTTGGGATACTTTCCCTTTTCCTCAAAACCCAAGCGAAAAGCAAGTGAAAGCAGTCGCAGCGGCAGCACGTATTTTCTATCAGGCACGCAGTAAGGTGCTGAAGGAAAATAAAATTTCGCTAAGGGCTTTGTATCAATTCTTAGAATTGGATTATAACAATGCCCTCAATAAGCTACAACGTGCTTTGGACAAAGCCGTAAGAGAAGCTTATGGTTTTGACAAGCATAGCGGTATTCTCAAAGAACTCTTATTACTCAATCAAGCCGTACATCAGCGAGAGGTGCAGGGTTTGCCCGTACAAGCTCCAGGTTTGCCTGATTTTATCAAAAACCCACAAGATTATGTAAGTGCCGATTGCGTGAAGTGGGAGGGGTAGCTTCTGTTCAAAATTTCTTCTAATGCTAAGGGAGCAGACTAGAAATAATGTACCCCTACCCCAATCAAGTTCAAAGTTTTTGCTAACAAGGGCTTGTGTAAAAAGCCAAAAAACACTCAATTTTATTGCGATTTAGAAGTGTTTTACCCACTCCATAGCCTTTATGTTGTCGCATAAGGGCTATGGAGTGGGAGTTAGGCATGCCGATGCAAATTATTTTTTCTCAAAACAATACAAAACTTCGCCTAAAATACTTAACTCCGTGGTTTGTGTCTTACGAAATTCGTTTTGATGTAGGGGTAAGTTTTGGTTCATGAGATGCGAACCAAGGTTTAGGTTTTTACATATCCTTGTGTATTTTGATAGGTACGCCTTGGCTGGGTTTCTAGGCTTACTAAGCCTTCTATATTCTGAGATAAAGTGTCTTTTTTTTGAGCCACGTAAGCCAAAAGCTCCCAAACACACTATCCCTGAGGCTTTCTCACGTAAACCTAACTTTACCATTGAACGGGATACATTTAAAGCTCTTTCTAAACCTGCTATAAATTTGGCATCTAATTTTTCCGTATTGAGGTAAAGATACAATTCTCTCATAACTCTGGGTATATTATTCCTTGGATGCTCCCTTAATCTTTTTATATTTGTAAAGAAAGTTAGGCGAACAAGATGATGATATAATTGATTGGCATGAATATGGCTTTGTCAAGTGTAGATAAAGTTTAGCGTGAATCAACTTGCTAAAAAACTACCCCAGAGCGATGTAATTTCAACAATTTGTGCCACAGTTTCCATAATTTAACTGTTCTGAGCAAAAAATATATAGATTCTCTGACAATTTTTGTGATAGTTCCATAGTGGCGGACTTTAGCCTACCTTCCTAGCCATTCAAACAGACTAGAGTCTGTTTTACAGTGCTGCCTCCACAAAAATTGTTTGAGAACCGTAATACAAGCAAAATCGAATAGAACTAAAATTTATATGAACACATTCTTTTATCGTATTTGTATTATTTTTTTTCTTCTTCTTCTTATTTCTCTACAATATTCACGAGGTCAAGCTTTTGTGTTGGATAGTCAAAATTCCAAAAATTACAAAACAGAAATTACCAATTATACAAAGCTCTACTGGGATAAAAGCGATGAACTTAGTTTACATCAAATCATCTCAATTTTCCGTAATCAGGGCAATATACCCCTTGCATACGATTCCATTTGGGGCAAAGAAAATGGAACTTATTGGTTTTCTGTTACTTTTCGCAATCAGCAAGCAAAGCATCAATCTTTTTATATCAGCGGGCCTCATTCTAAATACAGAACCAAAAATGTATATCAGATTTTTGATGATAGAGGGAGCGAAATAAGTCTGTATTTTTCTTTACCCCTGATTCTAACAGAATCGCAAGCATTCAGAAAGGTTTATGAAGTTACGCTCCAGCCCAATGAAACACGAACATTTTATGGACAAGTCAAGATGTCTTCCCCTTTTCCTGAAGATTATAAGATATTCATACTAAATAAAAAAAATATAGATGATACCGACACAATAGCCACTATTTCTATATCAATCCTGATAGGTATCATGGCAAGTCTTATTATTTATAATATTGCAATTTATTTTTATACAAGAGACCTTAGCTATTTTCACTTCATCGGCTTTGCTTTGTGTATGATGGTCTATATTTTTTCGGCTGATTTTTATTTTTCAAGACTATTTCCAGAAAGTGCCTTTTTTTCTGCACCAACAAATTTTATTAATTTTTCGCTGGGAGGTGTATGGTATTTTGGTATTCGCTTTTCTCAGCATCTTACCAATTCTTTTAAACATCTGCCAGAAAATAGGTATTTTGACTTACAAACTATCCCAATCTCTTTGTTGGTGCTATCAGGGTTTCATACAGACCTTGCCACGAATTGGGGCTGGTCAATGTATATCAATTCAGAGATTATTGATACGGGATACAACCTTTATTCATTACTTCATTTTATTCATATGCTCTGGATAGGAGTTAGGGTGTATAGCATCACAAAAAGCAGACTTTCTCTGAATTTTTTAGCTATACAATTGTTCAGCCTATTCGTGGCCGTTGTTTACATCCTCCCGACACCCTACATGGGTTTGTTTGAAGGTAATTTAATTACCAAGACACTCCCTCGCTTAGGAATCGTTATCCAAATCATATCCTTTGCCGTGTTATTAGCCAACAGAATTAGCCAGCTAAAAGCAGAAAAAGAGGAAGCCTTGGCTGAAAATTTAAAATTAATCCAAGAGCAAAATGAGATTTTAGAGAATAAAGTTAGTACCAGAACCAGAGAGTTGCAGGAATCTTATGAAGAAGTGCAGGTAATGAATGAAGAACTCAGGCAAACACAGGAAGAAGTCCAAGCTCAAAGAGATTTTTTAGATGAAAAAAATCGACAGTTGGAAGTTCAAAATAAAAAGATAGAGGAAAGTATCAAAGCTGCCAAAACGATTCAGACTGCCATCCTGCCGCATAAAGTACGCTTTCAGCATTATTTTCAAGATTCTTTTATACTTAATCAACCCAGAGATGTGGTCTCGGGTGACTTTTACTGGCTCGATAGTTTAGACAGAAAAGTGATTCTGGTGGTGGCAGATTGTACTGGACATGGTGTGCCTGGAGCTTTTATGACCTTGATAGGTAATAACTTACTTAATCAAATTATAGAAATTCAGAAAATAACAGACCCGTCCGATATTCTGAATGCGCTTCATAAAGAAGTGCAAACAGCCCTTCAGCAAAATCAAACGCAAAATAATAATGGTATGGATGCCGTAGTAATTTCTCTCGAGAAACAAGGAAACCAAACACAACTCACTTTTGCTGGAGCAAAAAACAATATTCTAATCTGGACAAATAATCAGCAAATTGAGCTAAAAGGCACTCGCAAATCCATCGGAAGTATTCATAATAAAAATATTCACTTCGAAAGTCAAGAAATGATGCTAGAAGATGGCGATTTAATCTATCTTAACTCTGATGGCTTAGAAGACCAAAATGATGTAAGTAGAAAAAAGTTTGGTAAGAATCGTCTAAAAAACCTACTTACCCAAATACATCACTTATCATTAGAAGACCAAAAAATAAAAATAGAAGAAGCGCTCCAAAGCCACATGAAAGGCACTGACCAACGCGATGACATACTCTGCATAGGTTTGAAGGTTTAAAGTACTAAATTTACTCTTATGAAACTAACTATTTCTATATTTTTCCTGTCTTGTTTTTTATATACTACTTCTACTTTTGCGCAAAAAAGTATTCCTATAAAACTTACAGGAAAAGAATTAAACCAACCCATAGAAAATTATTGGGAAGTTTTTGAAGAAGATGCTTATACCCCCTTTAGTTTTCAAGAAGTGCAAAGCAAAAACTTTGTGCCTTACTCAAAAATGAAATTTGAATCCCAGCAAAAAAATTATTGGCTTCGAGGCAAACTATATAACCCTACTCAAGATACCCTGTCTCTGATAATTCAAATAGGAAATAATGCAAGCGTAGAATTATACATAGGAAATAATGCCTCAAAAATGATTAGAACTGGGCTGACGCTTGCCAAACAAAAAAGACAAATCCCTGATAAAGCAACTGTTCTAATGGTCAATATAAATCCCAAAGAAACGCTACCTTGTATGTTGCACTTTGTATCGCACCCTCGCGTAAAGGCGGTAATTAGCGTCCAAGTTTCCGAACTTACCCTGTGGGAAAAACAATATTATAAAAACTTAGCGAGAAATTCTTCTTGGCATACGCTTGCCTTTGTGAGTATTATGTTTTTTATGGTCATTTACAATTTGTTCATTCTAATCCTTTTTTGGGAAAAGGAGAGGCTATTTTATATGTTGTATATGCTAAGTTGGGGAATTTACTTTGCCCTTATCTTTCCCTTGACCCGTAGTTTTTTAGATAATATTCCATTTTTATATATAATGGCTCAGGATAGTATTGGGCCTCTTGCTTTTTTATTTTACTTGCAATTCATTAAAAATTTCTTAGACCTTAAAAAACAGTTCCCTTTTTGGAATAAGTTGTTTTCAATTTTTAGTTACATCTTTCTTGCTCTTCCTTTTTCTGATAGTATTTTTGTCTATATTTTTCAGATTTCTTATGCAACTATCAATGAAATAGGTAATATCATTGTCATGCTCATTTTTATTGTTATACTTATTTTTACAATCAAATTGGTATTTAAGCCTAATATTGTTGTCCGATACTTTGTGGCAGGAAATATTTTTCTGTTTTCAGGTTTTATATTCGCTATTGGGAGCATACTTTTTCTAGGTAATCATATAACTTATTCAATTTTGATTCCCTCAATAGAAATAAGTATTTTAGGCGAAATATTGATTTTCTCGTTGGGGCTTGGAGCAAAACAACGCATCAATGAACAAGAAAAACGAGAAATACAGCAACAACTCATCATAGAACTCGAGAAAAATACCCAATTACAACAACAAGCCAATGAGGCCTTAGAAAACAAGGTTGCCATCAGAACCAGAGAGTTGCAGGAATCTTATGAAGAAGTGCAGGTAATGAATGAAGAA
>CAYZQI010000229.1:0-5810 GCA_964480455.1 uncultured Cytophagaceae bacterium | reverse complement strand
ATAAATCAAAAATAAAGAAAATAACTGTTTTATGAAATAGGCTGGGAAATGGCGGAGGTAATAACTTAATGACTAATTTCTTACCAATCTAATTTATACCTTATTTTTTTGAATACCTACTTACTTATCAAAAACTTATTTATCTTTGAGTATCAAAATAGTAACAGCAATTAGTCAAAAATCAACAATAAATTCTTATAATGATGAAAAAAAGCGAAGAATTTTTAGCCCGAAGACAAAATATAGTACCAAGAGGGGTCGGTATTTTTAACCCTGCTACTGCAGTATCTGCCAAAAATGGCACTATTATCAGTGCCGATGGCGAGGAACTGATAGACTTTGTGGGCGGTATTGGTGTACTCAACATTGGGCATTGCCCCGATTCGGTGGTGGAGGCTATCTGTAAGCAAGCCCAAACTTTAATACATACTTGCTTTCATATTGCTACTTATGAACCCTACCTAGAGCTTTGCGAAAAACTAGCAGAACTTTTCCCTCATGGTGAAAAGACCAAGGTTATGCTCACCAATACAGGGGCAGAATCAGTAGAAAATGCCATTAAAATAGCACGACAAGCGACAGGCCGCTCTGCTATTATAGCTTTTACAGGGGCTTTCCACGGGCGCAGTATGATGGCCATGAGCCTTACCTCCAAAACTGCTTACAAAATAGGCTGCGGTCCTTTTGCACCAGAGGTTTACCGTATCCCTTACCCTAATTTTTATAAAAATAGCCAAGGACTTGAGGAAGATGAATTTGTAGCACGTGAACTCTACCGCTTCCGTAAGACATTAGACCAGATGGTGGACGTAAATCAAGTAGCAGCAGTGATTATAGAACCCATACAAGGAGAGGGAGGCTTTGTGGTATGTCCTAAGGGATACCTGCAAGGGCTGCGCAAAATTTGTGATGAACTAGGCATTATGCTTATTATTGATGAAGTGCAATCAGGCTTTTCACGTACTGGAGCGTGGGCAGCCTACGAACACTACGGCGTAACGCCCGATATTTCTACTTGGGCAAAGTCTATGGGCTCGGGTATGCCCATTGGAGCAGTAATCGGTAAGGCTGAAATCATGGATGCAGCCCAGCCTGGCACTATTGGCGGAACTTACTTAGGTAATCCCGTAGCTTGTGCGGCTTCGCTGGCTACTATCAAATACATGGAAGAAAATAATCTTAACCAAAGAGGCAAAGAAGTAGGTGAAAAATGCAGGCAGGCGTTCCTGAAACTACAAGAAAAGTACCCTGAAATAGTGGGCGATGTACGTGGCTTGGGTGCTATGGTAGCTTTTGAGCTCGTACACGAAGGCGACTCCACGCGCCCCAATACAGACCTTTGCCTTAATCTCATCAGGGCTTGTGCCAAACGTAACCTACTCATTATCAGTGCAGGAACTTACAAAAATGTAGTGCGTGTACTCAGTCCACTCACTATCTCTGATGAATTGCTAGAAAAAGGACTAGGCATCCTTTCAGAAGAGTTTGAGAAATTGGTGGTTGCTGAACTGACACATTAGTAAAAACTAATGCCTCCTAAATCTCCCAAAAGACAACACGCCAAACCTTAGGAATGGGAATGACTGAGTAATGAGGGGGCTAACTATTGACAACAAAATAAATAAGAACAACCGAAGAAAATAAAAATATGAAGTATTTTTCAGTGGCAGGCATACAAATGAAAGTATCGGCGGCTTACAGCAATTTAGAAATGATGAAATTCAAGATAGATGTCCTAATGTCTATTTATCCTTGGGTGGATATGATTATGTTCAGCGAATTGTGTATGCGTGGGCCACTCACACATTATGCCACGGGGCAATTAGAAAAATTTGAGGCAGAATTTGCAAAAATGGCAAAAAAACACAAAATATGGCTACTACCAGGGTCTATATTTGAGAAAAGAGAGGATAAAATTTACAATACTGCCTCTGTGATTAACCCCGATGGAGAGGTAGTAGCACGCTACAGCAAGATGTTTCCTTTTTTTCCCTATGAGGTGGGCGTTGCCGAAGGCAATGAATTTTGTGCGTTTGATGTACCAGACATTGGGCGTTTTGGGGTATCTATTTGCTATGATATGTGGTTTCCCGAAACCTCGCGTACACTCGCTATGATGGGGGCAGAGGTCATCTTACACCCTACCCTCACAGGTACGATTGACAGAGAAATAGAGCTTTCTATTGTACGCGCTACTGCAGCTTGCAATCAATGCTATGTCATAGATATCAATGGCTTAGATGCAGGCGGAAGTGGAAAGTCTATTGTCTGCGGACCTGATGGGCGAGTGATTTACCAAGCAGGCAATACTGAGGAAATGATACCCATTGAATTACATTTAGAATTAGTGCAGCGAAGCCGTGAAAGAGGAGTACTAAGGCTAGGACAACCCTTAAAAAGCTTTCGCGACCGTGTAAAGACAGGTATTTTTGACCCAACTTACGGTAAGGAAGGTGATTTTAATTACTTAGATTCCCTAGGACCTCTTTTGAAACCTACCCGCACACGCCTAGAAGAAATCACAAGGCTCAACCTTGATGAAAAAAATAAACTGCCTACTTCTTCCAAAGACCAAGCACTCTGAGGAAGTACTGTGAAGTAAAAATAAACTAAAAGTTAAAACATTTTAATTATTTTTGGTGATATTCTAAGATAACTCGTTATAACATAATTTTACACTACTTATGCAAAAGAAAATTACTCTAACAGAAAAAGAAATTCCTGAAAACTGGTACAATATTGTGGCTGATATGCCCAATAAACCACTTCCGCCGCTACACCCAGGTACCAAAGAACCCATAGGACCTGAAATGCTCGCACCACTTTTTCCTATGGAACTTATCAAACAAGAGGTAAGTACCGAAAAATGGATTCCTATTCCAGAGCAAGTACGCGACACTTATAAAATATGGCGACCTACACCACTTTTCAGGGCATACAATTTTGAAAAGCTGCTAGATACACCCGCCAAAATTTATTACAAATACGAAGGAGTAAGCCCCGCAGGGTCGCACAAACCCAACACTGCCGTAGCGCAAGCCTACTACAGTAAGATGGAAGGAGTGAAGCGCATCACTACTGAAACAGGGGCAGGTCAGTGGGGCAGTGCTTTGAGTTTTGCCTGTAAACTTTTTGATATGGAATGTGAAGTCTATATGGTGAAAATCAGCTACGAGCAGAAGCCTTACCGTAAAATGATGATGAACACTTGGGGTGCAAAGGTTTTTTCTTCGCCTACTAATCTTACCGAAGCAGGCAGAAAAATCTTGGCACAAGACCCCAACTCACCAGGCAGTTTGGGTATTGCCATTTCGGAGGCAGTAGAAATGGCTATGCAAGATGAACATACCAAATATGCATTGGGTAGTGTATTGAACCACGTACTAACACACCAGACCATAGTGGGTCAAGAAGCAGTCCTTCAGATGGAAAAGGCAGGAGATATGCCCGATATTGTAGTAGCACCTTTTGGTGGAGGCTCTAATTTTGCAGGATTGAGTTTCCCATTCTTGCGCCTCAACCTAGAAGAAGGTAGAAATATCCGCTGTATTGCCAGCGAGCCAGCCTCTTGTCCTAAGCTTACACGCGGTGTGTTCCGATACGATTTTGGTGATTCTGTAGGCATGACTCCGCTACTGCCAATGTTTACTCTGGGGCATAATTTTGTGCCAGCACCTATCCATGCAGGTGGCTTGCGCTATCACGGGGCTGGGGTGATTGTGAGCCAACTCTTAAAAGATAAACTCATCGAGGCACGCTCGCACCACCAGCTAGAGTGCTTTGAGGCAGGAATTAAATTTGCCCAAACGGAGGGAATTATTCCTGCACCTGAGGCAAATCACGCCATTGCTACGGTAATTGCTGAAGCCGAAAAAGCCAAAGAAGAAGGCGTTTCAAAAACTATTTTGTTTAATCTTTGTGGACATGGTAATTTTGATATGGCTGCTTATGACAGCTATTTATCAGGTAAATTGGTAGAGCATGAAGTAACCAAAGAAGAAATAGAACACTCTCTGGCCGAGCTTGATGCTATGAATATTTAAGGTTTTGAATTGCTTACTAGAGTTGTTTTTTGTTGATTATCAGCACTTTGTGATTTTTTAGAAACAAACACTAGCCCCTAGCTCAAGCCTCTTGGCTTGTGCTAGGGTAAAAAGCAGACACCAATTCTTTCGTTCGTATTTCTTCTGTATCGAGGTGCAAGCAAAAATGCTTGAGTTAGTATTAAGTGATTGAAAAATTAGCAGGTAGCAGTTCTATTCTTTACCATTCATAGCTCAATTTGAAGCCTACAAAGTAGTTGCGTGGCAAGCCAGGATAGTAATAACGTGGCAATAATCCATTTGGAGCAGTAGCATTGACCAATACTTGCGACACATACACAGCATTGAACAAATTTTGAATACCTGCATTGAGGTCAAATCCTAAGCCGTTTTTGAAATTATGTTGTAAGCCTAATTTTAGATTCCAAAGTTGATAAGCCTCTGTGAAAAGTGTATTGTCATCTCTTACAGGCATTTCATCTACCCACTGAAAATTGAGATTACCATACAAGCCCCATTTTGAGGTAGCATCTAAGCCAATATTTAGGACCTGAGCGGGTACTCCTGTGAGTAAATTGCCCGAAAAATCACTATCATCTTCTACAAATTCTTGAAAAGTATAGTTGTTGAGTGAGTAAGTGGCAAAGCCTTGTAAGCCAACAGAATGGCTTGCTTTGGTGAGTGCATAACTGAGCGACAACTCAACGCCTCTGTGCCAAGTTTTACCTGCATTGATGCCTACAAAAGCATCTTCTGCAGTACGCCTTGCCACCAGCAAATCACTCACTAGCATCCAATACAATACTACATCATATTGCAGGCGATTCTCTAACAACGTTCCTCTGCTGCCCAACTCATAGTTCCAACCTCGCTCAGGGCGGATATTGGGGTTGATTTGCCCTTCAGGGTCTAGCGTTTCTGCTACGCTTGGAGGGGAGAAGCCGTGTCCTATGCTTATAAAAACGGCTTTATTCTTTCGAAAAAGGTAATTAAATGCCAATCTTGGCGAAAGTACATTCCCAAAGCTGTATTTTCCACTGCTATCTTCACCGTCTGCAAGAAAAAAATCGTCGACTGTGTAATTAGTACGATTCAGATTGATACCTGCATCTATCTGCCATTTTTCTCCTATTGAGAGCTTGCTTTGTGCAAAAATATTGTAGTAATCCCTCACTTCTTGGTTATCACTCAAAATAGCTCCCCTCATACGATTGTTGATGCGGTAGGTCTGCCATGCATACCACTCTTTGAAGTATTCCCCTCCTAGTGTATTTTGCACGTGCCAATTTTTACCCTCCAATTGATGTGTCAGATACCCCCTGAAGCCCACTCTTTGGTTGTTTTCACGCAAGATATTGAAAGGACGAGGTTCATAATTGCTTTTAAAGCTGCTAAACACACTCGTTTTAAGTTCCCATTTTGGGCTGATTTCATAACTGTATGCCAATCCCAGCAAAAACTTATCATAGTCTTCAAAGCCTTGCGCGGCAGCCCAATTTGTGGCTGCTGCACTTGGATTTTGTGCTAATGTGAGGCTATCTATGGCACTAGGAATGAAGGCTTTGAGATTTATCCAAGCCATCAAAAAGTTCAGATTTTGATTTTCTCCAGTAGCAATAGTACCCATAGCGTTTAAGCTTTTTCTTTCAGTTTGATTGTTTTCACGCCAGCCCTCAAGAGAAGTATGGTTATAGTTGAGGTGTAGGTTTAATTTATCCGAGCCAGTCTGAAAACTACTTACATAGCGTTGCAGCCCAAAAGAACCCA
>CAYZQI010000228.1:0-5907 GCA_964480455.1 uncultured Cytophagaceae bacterium | reverse complement strand
GCTTATTCCCTTAAATTGTTTTTTGTGGGTTTCGAAACTAGCGAAACGTAAGTTATATTTACTACCTCAAACAATTCATTATGAAAAAGCTAAAATTATTTTTCCTGTTTTTTACTTTATTGTACCTCCTAGCAGCCTGCGGTGGAGGCAGTTCCACAGAAGATTCAAAAGATGAAGCCTCCGAAACCTCAGAAGAAAGCACCTCCGAAACTACCTTGACTGATAATGGTGATGACGATAGCGGAATAGATGAAATAGGCGGTATTCAACTTTCTGATAAACTTGTCAAAAATTATATTGCTTTTATTGAAGATGTCAAAGCAAACGACCCTGAGTTTGATAATGAAAACCCCTTGGCTAATATGGCAAAAGCGCAGAGTTACCTTAAAAAACATGGCTTCAACAACATCACCGAGTTTAGTATGGTAAATATGAAAGTAGTAAGTGCTACTACCTCGCTTGTAACAAAGGAACAGGGGCTTGCTGAAAAGGCGGCAACTAACTACAAGGAGCAGTTGGCAGAGCTTGAGAAGCAACTTGCTGATGATAAAATTCCCGCCGAAGCCAAAACCCAAATCAAAGAAACTATCAAAATGCTCAAAGAAAATGAGAAAACAGTAACTCTTGAAAATTTAGAAACTCAACTCAAACAAGGCTACGGGGGCGTATCTGATGAAGAAATGCAAGTAATCAAAAATAATTATCCTGCCCTCAAAAAAGTACTTAACATAAAAGAATAATCAAAACCAAGAAGCCCTCACACAAGCTGAGGGCTTTTTTGATTTCCTTTTTTTACAAAGCAGCCTCAAGCACTTCGGCCACCTTTGCCTCCAAAGCAGGTCCTCTGAGGTTCTTTGCGAGAATGATGCCATCTTTGCCCACTAAATAAGTAGCAGGAATGGCACGTATATTATAAGTCTGTGCGGCTGCCGAATTCCAAAATTGTAAATCAGACACGTGTAGCCAAGTGAGTTTATCTTCTTCAATGGCACTTAGCCAATCTGCTCGGTTTTTATCTAGTGAAACTCCATAGATTTCAAAGCCTTTGTTTTTGTATTGTTTGTACATTTTTACCACATTAGGGTTTTCCTGTCGGCAAGGGCCACACCACGAAGCCCAAAAATCAACCAATACCACTTTTCCTTTGAGCGAAGAAAGCGCAATGGGAGTTCCCTCGGGTGTATTGAGCTGAATATCTGGGGCAGGTTTTCCCACTTGCAAATGTTGTGTAGCTTCCAACTCCTGGTTGATAGCCTGTACTTTGAGTGCCAATTGTTGTGTATATTTAGACTCAGGCAAGGCTGTCTGCATTTTTGAATTAAAGGCATTGAGGTAAGCTGCTTCTTCTTCAGGAGCTAAGGCACTGGCTGCCCTGTAGCTCACAATACTAGGCCCTATGGAGTCTATAAAAGCCTTTACTTTTTTTACACTTCTTTGCTGAAGTTCGGTATAAGCCCTTTGTAGCTGGGCGGGCTGTTCGCTGTGTTTTTGCTCTAAGGCTTGCAAGTTATTAGCAAATCCTTTTAAGATGGCTTCAAGCACATAATAATCGTTGGTATCTTTTGAACCTTTAATTTTCACACCAAAATCGGGCTGGCTGGTATCAATATTTATTTGAACATTGGGCTGGTTTTCATTGAGTACCAATGGAATATCACGCTGCCCAAATACATTCAGCACATAAAAATCGGGCTGGCTGATACGTGTCTTTAGCTCAAACTGAGTACCACTCATCTTGATAGAGCCTATTTCTATGAAGTTATTGTCTTGTATTCTTTTAAGGATAATTTCACCTTTTTGTGGAGAAGAAGTTTCTCCTTTGATGGTGATTTCTTTACCTTTTATTTCAGTTGCTGCACCGTTTTCTGTGTTTTTTTCGGTATTTTTTTGGTTGCTATTGCAAGCCATAAGCCATACACTTGCCCAAAGTATCCAGGTATAATAAGTTAAATTTTGCATTGATAAATAAAATTTTGCAGTAAAAATTGAACTGATGACTTTATTGAGATTGCCAAATTAAGTCAAATTTATACGATTGAAACAATTTTAGCCCTAAAAATTGTTCAAACTAAGTGCTAAAACCATGCTAAAATCAAAACTTTGAAGTAAGTAAACAGTATTTACATTTTTTGAATGAAATTATTATCAACAGCAAAATAGTTTAACTCAATGTATTTGAACTTTAAAAGAAGTGCATTTATACATCAGTTACTCTATAACTCAATGCCATGAAAAAACACATACTCTTTTTTTTGTTACTGTTTGGGAACATCACGGGTGCAATACAAACCGTAAGCGCACAAAGTTTTATCAAACGTTATATCAATAGCTTAATCAATGATACTTCTGATGTATCTAAACCACAACTACTGATTTACCCTACTTTGGGCTATGCCCCCGAAACTAATTTAGAAATAGGTCTTAATTCATTGCTGATTTACTATGCAAGGCGCGACACGACCAACCGTCTGAGTGAAGTAAATGGTTTTACTTTTTTTACACTAGAAAATCAATATGGATTTTGGTTTGACAATGCGCTCTATAGCCACCAAGACCGTTGGTTTTTGTTGGGAAGAGTACGCCTACAAAGTTTTCCACTGCTCTACCACGGCATAGGCTTAGATACACCCAAGGATTATTTAGCAAAAGTAGATGCCAACCAAATTTTGATAAAACAGCGTCTTTTACGGAAAGTAGTCGACAATTTTTTTGTAGGCTTAGAAGTTGATTTTCAGCGTTTGGCAGGGGTAGAATTTGTACCACCCGAAGGTGAAACCATCACCGAACTTCCCCTTGGTGCAGAAGGTTCTGCTAATTTAGGCTTCGGACTAGGGCTGGTATATGACAATCGCCACAATGTACTTAACGTTCGCAAGGGATTTTTTTCTGAATTGGCTTTCTTACATTACAATGATGCTATTAGCAGTTTTGGCTTCAATACCATCATCTCAGATACACGCATCCACAGACCAATAGGAAAGCACAATGTCTGGGCAGCGCAATTATTTGGGCAGTTCAATGCAGGTGATGTACCTTTCAATCAACTTTCACTGATGGGAGGAGAAAGCCTGATGAGGGGTTACTACACAGGACGCTACAGAGATAAAAATCAAATAGCTGCACAGACAGAATTTCGTTTTCTACCTTTGCCCTTGGGCTTTTCTAAGCGGATTGGACTGGCTGTATTTGGGTCAGTGGCTACGGTGGCAGATGAACCTCGCAACATCAACCTCAAAAACCTAGTGTGGGCGGGAGGTGCAGGCTTACGCTTCTTGATTTTTCAGAAAAAAGATATCTATACGCGCATTGATTTTGCTTTTACTTCTGAAAAAACAGGTTTTTATGTGCTTATTGGAGAGGCTTTTTAAATTTGAAATTTGATTTTGTTAAGGAAAGCCTAAATCGAGACTTTTCTTAAATTTTAGATGCTTTTATTTTGTAATTAAAAATGAAAAAAGTAAATAAAACAGTAACTTTGAAATATAAAAAACACCTCATATCCTTATGAAAAAACTAAGTTTATTGCTAGTCTTCTGCCTTGCAACCCTAAGTGCTACTGCGCAAATCATCTCCGATAAAACCACCGAAAGTTATCGTGCCTCCAAAGAGGAAGCAGTAATAGGAGAAACCATAGAACTCATCTTTGAAGTAAAAATAGAGAAAGACTGGTACATTTACTCTTCCGATGTCGACCCCGATATAGGCCCTATTCCTACTTCTTTTGAATTTACCAAACACCCAAGCTATGAACTAGTGGGCGACCTCTCCCCTATCGGTGCAAAAAAGAAATTTGATAAAACTTGGAAGGCAGACATCACCTATTTTGAAGGCAAGGCAACGTTTCGCCAAAAAATCAAAATCTTACAAAAAGACCCCAAAATAGAAGGCACTTTTGAATTTCAATGTTGTAGCAACATCACAGGGCAGTGCCTCCGCCCCGAAACTGTGGGGTTTAGTTTTGATAATAAAATCAAAGTACTCGCTGCTGAAGTTCCCAAAAAAGAAGTAGAGAAAGTATCAAAAGTTGAAGATGAAGATAAAGAAGAGCTTTCAGAACTAGTAAGAAATGATAGTACGCAAGACACCACACAAAGTGATGAGCTTGAAAAAAATTTAGAATTAGAAGAAGAAACAAAGTCTGCCAATGAACGAGACAACGAAGCGGCCATTGTCCCCACAGATAGTTCATTGGATAATACTAATATTACCGATACTTCTGGAGAAAGCATTTATACGCTGAGTAAGTTTATGGTGTTGGCATTTTTGGCGGGTTTGGTGGCATTGCTCACACCTTGTGTCTTCCCGATGATACCTATGACGGTTACTTTCTTCTCAAAAAATAAGAAAAAAGAAAACTTAGATGGGCTCAGCCCCGAAGAAATCAGAAAAATAGAACGCAAACACCGCCGCGAAGCTATCCAAAAGGCAAGTTTTTATGGTATTTCTATCATCTTGATTTACACCATCTTAGGTACAGGAATCGCTTGGATTAACGGCCCTGCTTTTGCCAACTGGCTCAGTACCCACTGGATTCCAAATGTATTCTTCTTTGTAGTATTTGTATTTTTTGCCCTTTCTTTTTTAGGAATGTATGAGTTGGTATTGCCTAGCTCGTGGGTAAACAAAGCCGATAAAGAAGCCGACAAAGGAGGCTATTATGGTATCTTTTTTATGGCTTTTACGCTGGCATTGGTTTCTTTTTCTTGCACAGGACCCATTGTAGGAGCTATTTTGGTAGAGTCGGCAGGTGGTTCGTTTTTGAAACCTATTTTGGGAATGTTTGCCTTTTCGCTGGCAGTAGCTTTGCCTTTTTCACTTTTTGCGGCTTTTCCTAGTTGGCTCAATAGCTTGCCCAGGTCTGGCGGCTGGCTCAACTCCGTAAAAGTAGTGCTTGGATTCTTGGAACTTGCCCTTGCCTTCAAGTTTTTGAGCATTGCCGACCAAGTTTATCATTGGGGTATCTTAGACCGTGATGTATTTTTAGCTATTTGGATTGTGATTTTTACGATGATAGGCTTTTACCTCTTGGGTGCTATCCAAATGCCCCACGACTCGCCCATTCAGAAAATAAGTGTGCCGCGTGCTATGCTTGCCATTGTCAGTTTTACTTTTGTAGTGTATATGGTACCTGGTCTTTTTGGTGCGCCCCTCAAGCCACTTGCAGGCTACTTGCCGCCACAGTCCACCCTTGATTTTGACCTAGTTACCAGCCCAGAGACAGAAATGATAGTAGAGCGTAAACTCAAAAACAGCGATTTGTACTTAGCAAATCAAGGAGAAGGTAAAATCCCTTCTAAAAATGTAGATTTTAGCAAAGTCAAATATGCCGATTTCTTGAAACTTCCTCATAGCTTAGAAGGCTTTTTTGACTATGAAGAAGGATTGGCCTATGCAAAAGTGGTCAATAAACCTGTTTTTATAGATTTCACAGGGCATGGCTGTGTGAATTGTCGTGAAATGGAAGCGCGTGTATGGTCTGACCCTGCTGTGCTAAAATACCTCCAAGAAAAATATGTAGTAGTGGCACTGTATGTAGATGACAAAAAAACACTGCCCGAAAAACAATGGTACAAATCTGGGTATGACCAAAAAATCAAAAAAACCATTGGCGACCAAAATGCTGATTTCCAGATAGTTAGATTTAATAATAATGCACAGCCTTTTTACACTCTGCTAGACCACAATGGCAATCTACTTGCCAAGCCCGAAGCCTATAACCTTGAAGTACAAAACTTTATAGACTTTCTCGAGGAAGGACTGAAGAATTTTCAAGAAAATAAAACGGTAGCGTTGAGAAATTAAGTAAAAGAAATGCTGGTTGTTTGACAGTTTCTGTGGAAATCTGTAAGGGTTTGTGTAAAAAGTATTTTGAGCAAAATTTTGTATGGTTTTCAGTGTTTCATTGCC
>CAYZQI010000227.1:0-5909 GCA_964480455.1 uncultured Cytophagaceae bacterium | reverse complement strand
CCGTTTCTAAAAAAATTAACAATTTTAGCGTACACACTTAACTGTTGGACTACCTACTATACAGCTAGATTTAATTAATTGATCTTCAGACTCTTATAAATCTAGTTGTTTAAATGATTATTTATGAGGCTTGCCCTCATTGGGGGAATCCCGACTACAGAGCAGCGGCTTTTCAATCTGTTTGGTGATTAATGTTTTAGAAATGACTGTTGAGAAGTTCGTAGAAGATAAAGCGTGAGTTTATAGCTACCCTTCAAGTACAGTATTGTAAGGCAAAAACACAGTAAAAGTACTTCCTTTAAAAAGCTCACTTTTGACTTGAATAGTACCTTTGTGGGCATCAAGCATATTTTTGACATAACTCAGCCCAAGTCCAAAGCCTTTTACATCATGCAGATTGCCCGTGGGTACTCTATAAAATTTGTCAAAAATCTTTTTGAGTGTTTCACGGCGCATACCCTGCCCTTGGTCTTTGATTTCAATGAATATTCCCTGAGTATTGCTGTAGGTTTTGATACTAATTTGTGGTGTATTGAGTGAGTACTTGTTGGCATTGTCCAACAGATTCAAGATAATATTGACCAAGTGCGCCTCATCAGCTTCTATCTGAGCAGGTTGAGCAGTAAAATTTGTTTCAATCTTACCGCCTCTGTTTTCTACTTGCATACTGATATGCTTAATAGCTTGGACAACGGCTGTGTGAATATCAATGGGCTCGATAGCAAGTTGAAATTCACCTTTATCTAGTACTGCAATTTGTAGCACCTTTTCTACTTGTTGCCCCAATCGGTCATTTTCTTCTTGGATGATTTTCAAATACCTACCTACTTGTGAGGGCATGAGCCTGATGTCGGGGTCTTGCATGGCCTCACAGGCAAGCGACACCGTAGAGATAGGCGTTTTGAGCTCGTGGGTCATATTGTTGATGAAGTCGTGGGTGATTTCAGAGAGTTTTTTTTGTCTCAAAATAATCAAAATGGCGGCAGCCGAGCAGAATATCGCCAAACCGATAAAAAGCAAAGAGCTTCCTAAAACCCAAGCTGTATTGATATACACAAAGTTTTGCGAAGTAGGGAAATAGACGTGTAGCCAAGCAGGCGTGCTAAACCATTCTGTTGGGAAAAGCCTAACAGCATAGCCTTTTTCTAGGATTTGGTACTTATCTTCTTCGTGTTTTACAAAAAGATACTCTGCTTGGTCATTGCGGCGGGGGCGTATTTCTACCGTGAACTGAAAAGGTACATTGATGCCTCTGTTGGCGAGTTCGGCTTTCAAGAGAGAATCAATGGTAGGTGCGTTGATGCGTTCTTCAATGTTTTGGCTTCTTTCCTTAAGTTGCTCCACGAGGTGAGCTATGAGGTCAGACTTAGTACTGATGCTTACTATTTTTTTATTGGGTTGAGCTTTTTCTCCGTTGGTTTTGTAATATTGGGGGTCAAGAGGAGCAAGTGGCAAGTCAAGCCTTGCTTCAAAAGCATCTTTTTTGGAGATAATTTGTGAAGAAAAAGGAAAAATCATCTTTTTTTTACTTTCTTGACGGTATTCCATCACAACTGTGCTACTCTTTAGGCTCAATTGCTGAATATCCGTGATTTGGTTAAATTGACTGGTGAGGCTATCCAAAAGAGGATTGGTTGTGATGTAGAATTGAAAGCTTTGCCCGTCTTTATTTTTGAAAGGAGATATTAAGCTGTATTGCATCTCGAGAAGTCGATGCTTGGTGGGTTGATGTGCGTAGAGAAAAAAATGCTGTGGATACTGCGAAGCTTGTGCCAATGAAAAACGCTGTCTGTTGAGCTGAAAGGCAAAAATATCATGGCTTTGCCTTGCCGACCAATTTCTTTTATAAGGTGGAGTATTGCTCAATGCTATTTGCGTACCTTTTTGTTTGGTCTGTAGGGACAATTGCTGGCTATCTAGCTGAATATGCAAGACTTCGCTCAGGTCGAGGGGAGCTTCTGCTTGTGTTTCTGTAAGGTATAAAATCTCCTTTTGCTCCAGCTTGCGTGCTACTTCGGTGAGTGCTTCGTGTACACCTTGTTTAAAACGAGCTTCATTGACTTGCCACGCCATATTGAGCCAATAGGCTTGAAGTACTACGAGCCCTACGAGGGCAAAACCCATCAAAAAAATAAAATAATTGAGAATCTTTTTTTTCACGATTAAACCTTTTTCAATCTCAAACTACCTTTCCAACGCCTACACAAGGCTTAAAGTTTGATACCCATTACCAGTATATCATCTACTTGAGGGTAGATACCTTTCCAATTTTCTATGGTTTCGTCAAGTATTCTTTTTTGCTCAGGCATGCTTTTTTGATGAATTTCTAGCAATAGTTTTCTGAATCGCGACTTCATAAATTTGCGCTCTTCTGGTCCGCCAAACTGATCTTGGTAGCCATCGCTATAAAGGTATAGCATTGCTCCCGCCTCAAAATCAATGTGTTGCTGACTAAAAGCACGCTCTGTGCCTTGAAAATGCCATCCACCAATAGGAAAATTATCGCCTTTGTAGGTCTCGAATTGGTGCTGCTGAATGAGCACAATGGGGTTATATGCGCCAGCAAAAGTAAGCACTTTTTTATGTGGATTTATCAGACAGATGGCCATGTCCATACCATCTTTGTTGCCTGTTTTTTCTTGATTGAGTGCCGTGCGTATTTTGCTATGCAGTATATCCAAAATTTGGGCAGGTTGTATGATTTGCTGCTGAATGATGATGTCATCGAGCAGTTGTTTGCCTATCAAACTCATAAACGCCCCTGGCACGCCATGCCCTGTGCAATCTAAGGCAGCCACTATGATATTGCCTTGGTGTGCATGTAGCCAGTAAAAATCACCACTTACGATGTCTTTAGGCTTGAAAAGCACAAAATGCGGGGGCAAGATGCTTTGCATCTTTTCATCTGAGGGGAGCATAGCCGCTTGTATGCGCTGTGCATAAGAGATACTGTCGGTTACATCTTGGTTTTGGAGTTGTATTTCTCGGTTTTTGAGCGTAATCTCATAATTTTGAAGCTCGAGCATGCGGTTTTTCTTCTCGATGGCTTTTTGTGAATTGATGATTTCTTCCTTCTGCAATTTCATTGCTTTGTTTTGCTCTCGCAGCCGCTTGTTGGCGCGATCTTTTAATAAATTGACACGGTATAGAAAGAAAGCAATCACTAAAATTACAACCAGAAAAAATAAAAAAACATTTCTCAGTTGTTTTTGTAAAAACAGCTCGCGTGCATTGTCAGCAGCTACTTTAGGCGTGATTTCCTTATTTTTACTTTCCTCTAGGGCTTTGCTAAGTTGTTGAATATTTGCTTTTGACAGAGAATCAGCAATGTATTTTGACAAGGTCAAGAATCGGAAGGCTTCTTGAAAATTACCTTTTTCTTTGGCAATATTAGCCGTAATACCATAGAAGGCTGCAAGTTGGGCAGGAGTATCGGGAGGTACGGTTTGAAGCAAAGCAGTTTTGATGTACTGATTGCTTGAGTCTATATCGGTCATTAACACATACTTTGCAGGCACAGGCTGCTTTGCGAGCTTTTGGGCTTGCACCGTGGTAAAGTTTGTGCTGAAAAGCAAACACCAAATAAGGGAGTAGATAAATCTAATGCGTATCAATTTCAGTGAAAAAGGTCTATTTCGTGAACTAAAAGTTGCCCTAGTGCTGTATGCTTGAGCAGCTGACAGGCTAATTTAGGTATTATTTTACCAAATCGGTATCTTACCAATATTTGTTGGTAAAATTAATATTTTTTATCAATTTAGACTAACTCTGATTTTTAAATTTTGTTGAAATTCCTTTTGCAAGCAAGTGGTGTAATCCTTCTTGATGACTTTCTTTGATTTAACCTATGGATTTCATTGTGTGGGAAAGTTTAAGAACTTGCCGAGAAATTTTATTTATAAATACTTGATTTATTGAAATAATATTTTTCTGTTGTTTGTGTGTTGATTACCTTTTAAATATTGAGCATCGTGTCTAATTTTGAGGTGAACAAACTTTAAAAATTATGGTTCTCAGACAATTTTTGTGGTAGTGTTTCATAAGATAGCTTGAATACTGTTTAGAACATAAATGCCAGCGGACTGGAAGTCCACTGCTACAGATTTTCACAGAAATTGTCAGATAATCAAAATTATGACTAAACAATTTGAAAAATTGACCGATGCTCAACGGGACGCAATATCAGATATTTTTGTGAAAAGAAAAAAAACTATGCTTACGTAGTGTATTAGATGCCATACTTTTCATAGTACGAACGGGTGTGCAATGGAGGAATTTACCTTCTGAGTATCCACATTGGCAAGCTGTAAACTATTATTTTGAATGTTGGAAGAAAGATGGAACTTTTGAAAAGATGAACATCCGACTTAATATGCTTGACCGTGAAAGAGGGCAGAGATCTGATACACCTTCTTTGCTAAGTGTTGATAGTTAGAGTGTTAAGTTGAACCCGATGCTTGAAAAAGATAGAGGCATAGATGGCAACAAGAAAGCAAATGGTCGCAAGCGTCAATTTTTAGTAGATACGGGTGGGCGTTTATGGGCTGTAAAAGTTCATGCAGCCAATATAGCTGATGGAAAGGGAGGCGTACCTCTTCTGGATAATGCGGAAGCCTTCAAGGAGCGTTTAGAGAAGTTTTTAGGAGATACTTCTTACAATAATATATTTGCTAAGGAAGTTGAAAAAAAAGGGTATTTATTTGAAAAAGCAGCGCAACTAAACGAAGATGCTAAAATAATTATTGATACAAAAGAGAAGAAGAAATTTGTAGTTGAAGCAAAACGTTGGGTAGTATAAAGGAGCTTTGTCTGGACAAATTTCTTTCGTAGAGTAACCAAGAATTACGATAGAACAGTAGAATCTTCGCAATCTTGGCTATTATTAGTAAATATCACTATCATGTTACAAAGAATAGTTACTTAAAACCAAATTTAATTTTTCGATAAGTTCTAAGAGAATCTTGTTATTTATCCATTAAAAGTGTATAATCATAAATATTCTTCTCGAGGTTTACCCATATTGGGTTATCTTTATTGGAACTCATAAATTCTTCAGAATCTCCAAAGAGGTCGGGAAATTTTTCAGCATAATCCCAAGAATAAAGTTTGTAGGCACTTGAGTCTGAGGTTTTACGAATGTAGTAAGACCTCGCGCCTTTCATCAGAGAAATCGAGCCTATTGCAATCATACTGTTTTCACTAAATGGATTATCATACACTCGAATACGAGAAGAAAAATGTGGGTTCAGTAGTTGAAGCATTACTTCAGCAGTTTCATCTTTTAAAATTGTAGGCACTTTTTCAAAAAACACATAACCATCTTTAATTAGGCTTAAGTCAATGTTTGTTTGGTTTTTCAAAGTGTCTAGCTCATCATCCTGAATCAAAATGTTTTCCATTGTTGCATAAGCACTTGGTGCTAAATACATTGAAGAGAGGCTTGAGGCATTAATCTCTATTTTTTCACCTGTTGTTTTTTTGATTTTTATGGTTTCGAATAATCCATCTTTTTTCTTGGCACTCATTAAGTAGCCTTCAATTTTAGTTCCATCTTGTTTTTCAAAATAAGCTGGCTTTTTCTTTGAGAAGCCTGTAAAAGTTTTGTTGAATGACTGTGCCTTTAAAGACTCTACTGAAATCAGTATGATTAATAAGATAAACGTTTTTACAAAATATTTCATAAAATGTGTGGAGTTTGAGGTACAAAAAATTGAGTTACTCTGAATAGAGTGCAATATGATTCTATGTTTTCAACTACTTCATTCAGTACAAGGAGCAAGAATTAGCAGAGGTCATAAAGTCAGATTGCACTCTGTGTTGAGTGTTATTTTGGGAGATATATAATAAATCCTGCATTAGTAAAGAAACTTAAATAAATTGTACAAAAAAGTTATAGTTTTGTTTTTCAT
>CAYZQI010000226.1:4076-6002 GCA_964480455.1 uncultured Cytophagaceae bacterium | reverse complement strand
TGCAAAAGGCTATCAGATTGGGTAGAGAAGTTTTATTGGCATACCAATCGCCCCCACCATTGTATTTGAGTTTGGCAATCTTGAGGGTGGGGCGTTGTGCAAATGCTGTTTGAGAGAAGAAACAAAATAAGCAAAGGACGGCAATATTTTTTAATGATAGATTCATACAAGTTTGTTTATAGGTTTTTTATGATTGAATTACAAATTTTTTAAGTGAAAGGTTTGGCAGGCTACCAAACCCGCGGTTTCTGTACGTAGTACAGTATTGCCAAGGCTTACCAGCTGAAAGCCCTGCTCAAGTGCTAAACTTACCTCTTGAGGGCTAAAATCACCCTCAGGGCCTACCAATACCAAGAGATTTTGTGCAGCTTGGAGTTGATGGAATAAGTGAGTTGAACCCATTTCAGGTACATAAGCCATCATTTTTTGGGTATTTTCAGCTTTTTTCTTAACGAAATCTTCAAAGTTTTCTAGTCCCATCAATGCAGGTAAATAGGCTTGTTTAGATTGTTTTAAGGCAGCAATGGCTATTTTTTCTAGCCTATCTGTTTTTAGCTTGATGCGTTCAGAGTGTTGGCATTGTAAGAAGGTCAGTGTATCCAATCCTATTTCAGTACATTTCTCAAGCATCCATTCCATACGCGCCATATTTTTGGTAGGTGCTATGGCAAGGTGAATTTTACAAGCCCTTTCAAATTGATGTTTTATTTTTTCAAGCAATTGCACTGTGCATTTTTGCCCTTGTGTCTGCATGATTTGGTATTTGCCCAGATGCCCCTTGCCATCAGTAATCAATATTATCTCACCCGCCCTCAGCCGTTTTACCTTGAGGGCGTGTTGGGCTTCTTCTGGGTTCAAGTCAAAAACAGTTTCGTTGATGTTTTGATGATAAAAGAGGTTCATTGGGTGTTGAATAACAGTATTATTGGTAAATGAGAGGTTAGAAGCATTGGCTCTACTTACAACTCATAATTTTCTAGCTTTTTGCTAAGGTACTGATTTTTTGAGAAAAATTGAAAAGCATTTATCTTTGTAAAAAAAAGCACATGACCCACATTTCAAAAGATACCCTTTGGAAAGGCATTATCGAGGATTTGTTTGATGATTTCCTACTTTACTTTTTACCTGAATGGGCTGTACAAACAGTAGATTTTTCCAAGCCCTTTCAGTTCTTGGATAAAGAACTAGACGAAATTTATCCCAAACCAAAAAACAATCAAAAACGCTATGCTGATAAATTGGTAAAGGTTTTTACTAAAGAAGATAAAGAACAGTGGCTACTTGTTCATATAGAAGTGCAAGGCTATGAAGACGAAAATTTTGCCGAGCGAATGTTTATCTATTTCTCTCGCATCAGAGACACTTACGGCAAGGACATTATGGCTATGGCTGTACTTACTGACAACAATAAAAATTTTCACCCCAAACAGTACACCTACCAATACCAAAATACTAAACTCACCTATGAGTTTGCTACTTACAAACTTTTAGAAAAGACAGAAAAAGAGCTAGACATAATTGGTAATCCTTTCTCAGTAGTAATGCTCACAGCACATAAAGCATTGAAAAACAGTAATTTAGCAGATTCCAAACAACTCATCTGGAAAATGGACTTGGTAAGAAACTTGCAAAAAGTAAAGTACGATAACGGGAAGATTCGCAAAATCTTGAACTTTATCCGCTATTACGTCCGTTTCAAAGATAATACAATCTTGAATACACTTAATCAACAAATCCAAACAACTTTAAAACAAAGGAAAAATATGGGTATAGAAGAAGCAATTTTACAAGAGGTAAGAGAACAAGGTGAAAAAGAAGGATTGCAGCAAGGTATGCAAGAAGGCTTGCAGCAAGGTATTCAGCAAGGCTTGCAGCAAGGCGAACTCCAAACCAAAATCAAAGGAATACGAAAGGCACTCAGTAAAG
>CAYZQI010000226.1:0-3976 GCA_964480455.1 uncultured Cytophagaceae bacterium | reverse complement strand
AACTCCAAACCAAAATCAAAGGAATACGAAAGGCACTCAGTAAAGGTAAATATACCTTAGAGGAGATAGCTGATTTATTCGAAGTATCACTTGATTTTATTCGGAAAGTACAGAAAGGGGAAATACAATAAGGCGCAGTCATGGGTATAGAAGAAGCAATTTTACAAGAGGTAAGAGAACAAGGTGAAAAAGAAGGCTTGCAGCAAGGTATGCAAGAAGGCTTGCAGCAAGGTATTCAGCAAGGCGAACTCCAAACCAAAATCAAAGGAATACGAAAGGCACTCAGTAAAGGTAAATATACTTTAGAGGAAATAGCCGATTTATTCGAAGTATCACTTGACTTTATTCAACAAGTGCAAGAAAAACGGTAAAATAGTTCTTAACCTGATTATTGAGAGTTTATGAAGTCTAAATGTAGAAATTAACTACATTCATAACTCATAAACTACTTTGTAACCTTAATAAAATGTTTAAATCTATCTACCGAGTGATAATAAACTAACTTCTGGTTTGCTTCATCTATTTCATAATTGCCATCAGAAACTTGTACTTTGTAGCCGTTTGGATAGTGATAGCTAGGCACAAAAATTTCCGTAGGCATTTTGATTTGATTATCTGTATGCTCAAACTCATATTCAAAAATACTTTTGTGGTAGTTGAAACTCAACCTCAGCGGTACTCCTGAAGTGCAAAGCGGGTAGGGGCGAAGCAATGCAGGCAAAGCCCTGCCTCCTGAGTGAATGTCATTAGGATTGGTTTGTTGGTCTTTACTAAAGATAGATAAATCCTCCTTGTTCCAGTGGTCGCCGTAGTCATTGTTGTTGTCAGCAGTATAGTTCCACAGGGTAAAAGAAAGGAAATTTGCTTCCAATGCTTGTAAATTGGTATCTAAGGCTCTTTCTTGCAGGTGGAAGTTACCCGTGCGGTATGCTTTCTTTTTCTGCATGTCAAAGGGGATTCCTATTTCCCCGATGAGCGTGGGGATATTTCCTAGTTTTGTTTCTGCTTCTTTTTTGAGTTGGGCAAGCTGCTGCACAAAACTTTTTCTCACTCTTTTTTTACCAAGAATTAGTTTTCGTTCTTTCACATCAAAAGTAAACCAACTAGAAAAACGCTTTCTGAGCAAAGTCATGGCATCATACCAATGCCCTGCATGCACAAGATTAGGAATTTCGTTTTTGGCAATGCTGGGCATCTCATCACTAAAAGGCGAGAACTCAGTAAAGATAAGCGCATCAGGCATTTCCTCTCGGAGTGCTGTTGCAAATTTCTTTACAAAAGGCAAGAGATAATCTTGGTTAAAATTGACTTTTTTGCCATTGATTTCACTGAAATAATTTGGTTTCTCCAAAACAGGCTCTCCATTTTGGTTAAAATTCCAGATACCTGCTTCTTTCCAGAAACAAGTGTAGCCATTGAGCCATACTTTTATTCCACGAGGGTTGCCTTCTGTAGTTCCCCTAAGTTTTGAACCACGCGTCCCAAACTTCCATTGCTCTATTTGCAAAGGCTTACCCGAAGCAAGCACCATACTCTGAAAAGGAGAGGGGGTTTTGCCTCGGCGGTAAACAAACGCATTAGAAGCCAAGTCTTGCCAACCAATCCAGCCTGCTGAGGGCTCATTGAGGCTATCAAATCCCACTACATTGTCAAGGTCTTTGAGCCTGTGGGCAAGTGTTTTGAAGGCATCAATAAAACGACCTTGTAGGTAATCTTGTGCGGTTTGCCCTTCAATCTTGAGATGCGGTGCAAAATCATTTCCTCCAAAAAAAAGTGTAAACATCGTAGCGGCAGCAAACTTGGTATAATTGGTTGGCCAAATCATTTCCTCGAGTGCGTCCTTTTGATAGTGATGCAAAACAGCCGCCTCTGTGTCGTTGAATTGCTCGGGGTTTAGCCCTACCTTTTCAAAAGTCCAGCGAGGCGCACCATCTCCTCCCGAAAACCTACTCCATACGTCTTGGTGAGGGTCTATAAATACCTGAATACCATATTCTCTGGCTTTTTTGATGATTTGATAGACATACTCAAGGTATGCTTCGTCATACTCATTGGGCTTATGCGGGGCAATCGCCTCCCAAGTGGTGATAAATCTTACTAAATAAAAACCCCATGCTTTCAGTCTTTTAAAATGTTGGTCGGCATTTTTGAGCGGAAAGGGTCGCCCCACAAAAGAAAACTTATTACCTTTCAGTCCTTCGGCTTGATGGCTGGCATAGCCAAAAGGCATTTTAGAACTTCCGCCCAGATTAACCCCACGGAGTAGCAAAATACGCCCGTATTCGTCTATAAATTTATTATCTTTAATATGTATGGAATGCATAGTGAGTGGTTTGGTGTAAGCTATTGAATTTTAAGGATATTTGTAATTTATTTATAATCAATTGTTTATGGTCTGGTGTGTTACTTGAAATGTACCTAACTTAAGGCAATTTATTTGAACACACAAAAAATCAATCTGCAAATAAGCAAAGCTTTTTGAGTTTACCAAATATACTCAAAATATAAATCCATTCATTCATTCCCTTTGAAAGGTTCACTTAGCACATCACCATCTTGCTTTTTAAAAACCTTCATGAAGGTAAGCCATAAAATCTTTAAATCTAAGTACCAAGAGCGATGCGCCACATACCAGACATCAAGCGCAAAACGCTCTTGCCAAGAGAGTGCATTGCGCCCCTTCACTTGCGCCCAACCCGTAATGCCAGGCTTTACCAAATGCCTTTTTTGCTGTTGCGGATTGTATAAAGGCAGGTATTCAGGCAGCAGTGGTCTAGGGCCCACCAAATTCATATCCCCTTTGATGACATTCCAAAGCTGAGGAAGTTCATCAAGCGAAGTCTTGCGCAGCCACCTGCCCCAAGGCGTAAGTCGCTCTTTATCGGGTAAGAGATTCTCCTCCGCATCAAAAGTCGTTTGCATTGTTTTAAATTTATACAAGAGAAATAAACGCTCACCTTTACCTACTCGTTGCTGCACAAAAAAAATACCTCGCCCCAATTTTAAAAAAAGCCAAACCCCTACCCATACCATTAATGGTAATACTAAAATACTGATAATCAGCGCAATTAATTTCTGAGCGAGGTGAGGCATAAGGCTTATTGTTGATGATTTATTTTCAAAAATAAAAGAAAGTGGTTCTCTAACAAATTTTGTGTAAGGGATAAACCTGTAAGGTTTTCAAAACCTTATAGGTTTGATAATCAGGTTTTTACTAAACATCATCAAGTAAAAAATACTGTAATCTACAAAAATTGTCAAAGAACCCCTATTTTTCACCTCCACATCCTAAGGGTTTTTGAAACCCTTAGGACGTATGCCCCAAATAAAGATAATTTTTTTATATCTTATATCCCTGAAAATCAAACCCTTACATAAAAGAATAAATTTTTTTTCACCCTCCCTGTCATTTTTGGAGGGTAGAATGATTGATAGTAGGTATAGAATAAAAAACAGACAACACAGTAACAAATGAAAGAAGAGTACACTAGATTTTATTAACCAATCTCTCAATATTATGAAAAAACAGTATTATTTATGGATGTTGCTCTGCCTCTTAATAGGCACGAGCCTAAACGCTCAGACCATCTTTGAAGATGGCTTTGAATCAGGTAATTTTAAACCTGAATGGACAGCTACACCAGGACCTAATAATGGGTTATTGGCAGTAACAGATTATGCTGAAGCATTTGGCAACTACGGGGTAGCAATGGGTAAAACCAGTGATGCAGGAGGATTTAACACCAACACTCTAGATTTGAACCTTGATTTATCTACTTATACAGAGGTAGAAATGAGTTTCTGGATAAGTGATGATGCTGATGAAACTCACCCAGAAGATGGTATTTATTTTAGTGATGACGGAGGAGTAACTTTTGTCAAGGTATATGATTTTGATCCCGTGGGTTGGGTAAATACTGCCTATGGAATGAATAATAAATAATTTGTACAATTAGGGCAAAATAGTATAGTTCAA
>CAYZQI010000225.1:0-6027 GCA_964480455.1 uncultured Cytophagaceae bacterium | reverse complement strand
TAAAAAGTCAAACAGTACCAAATATTATTCTAGTAGGTAAAGCCCCCCAGCCCCCAAAGGGGGAGTTTTCAGTAAGTCCCCCTTCGGGAGATTTAGGGGGCTATTCAAGGGAAGGGGAGTTTAACTCGTTGATAATAAGCGAGTCGCTGTATAAAGAGTAAGTCCTCCCCCTGAGGGGAGGGTTTGGGTGGGGTGGCATGCTGAGGCAATGAAACACTGAAAACCATACAAGATTTTGCTCAAAATACTTTTTACACAACCTCAAGTACTCTCCATATTTCAATCACTGATTTTGATGACTAGCTTTCCAAACTGCCCACCTGCTTCCATTTCGTCAAAGGCACTGATGCCTTCCTCCAAAGGGCGTACTGAACTCACCACAGGCACGAGCTGGTGGTGTGCAATGAACTCAATCAGGTCTGCAAACTCTTGGTCGTTGCCCATAGTAGAGCCTTTGATACTTGCCTGAGAAAAAAATAAGCGAGGAATATTAATAGGGGAGGGGTTGCCTGCTGTAGTGCCATAGACCACCATAGAGCCGCCAGGTGCAATCAATTTGGCTACCTCTCCAAAATCTGCCCCTCCTGCACTGTCAATGATGGTATTAAAACCCAGCGGCTCTAACTTCTGAGCTGCTTTATACCATTTTTCGGTTTTGTAGTTAAAGCCCTCGCTTGCACCCAAGGCCTTGGCACGAGCAATTTTTTCATCACTGCCCGAGGTAACATAGACCTTTGCACCAACGGCTACACAAAACTGCAAGGCAAACAATGCTACCCCGCCACCTATGCCCGTAATGAGCACTTTATGATCTTTTTTTACGCCTCCTTTTCTGAATACAGCCCTAAATGCTGTAAGCCCAGCGAGTGGTACAGCAGCCGCTTGTTCTTCTGTGAGGTGAGAAGGTTTGAGATGTAATCGGTGTGCAGGTACTGCCAAGTACTCAGCCAAGGTGCCATTGGTGGGCATGCCTAGTATAGAGTAGTTATAGCCCTGAAACTCGCTATCTTCACCCCAATTTACATTTGGATTGATGATGACTGCTTTGCCTAGCCAGTCTTGATGGGTTTCATCGGCTACTTTTTCTACCACACCACAGCCATCAGAGCCTAAAATGGAAGGATAGCGTAAGCCTGGATACATACCTACTCTGCACCATTGGTCACGATGATTGAGGGCGGCTGTTTTCATTTTGATAAGCACTTCACCTGCTTTCAGTTCAGGAGTGGAGTGCTCTTTGATAACCAGTTTTTCATCAGGATTTTCTTGTAATACAATTGCTTTCATAAGTTTAATTTTTGGTTTAACCTATGAAGAACCCTACTGTATTGGTTTTTGTTAAGTAATCGCATCTTTTGGAGCTGCGGCGGAGTGCTTTGATTGATAATTTTTGCGGCTTACAAGGTACATAGACCAGAGAAAAGAAATACCTCCTCCAAAAATGATGAGCATAGTCTGGGCGGTGTGCATATAAGTTGCCATAATAATTCCTTCTTCTTGAGTCATACCCCGTAAGGTGAAAGCTCCTCCCACTAAGAGATGATAAGTGCCTATCCCCCCTTGCACAGGGGCAGCCATACCTAGCCCTCCTAAAATCAACACAATCAACCCAAACCAAAAATCAAGTTGTGCCGTTTCGGGAAAAGAAAAAAACAAAATATAAGACATACAGTAATACATCAACCAAATAAACAAGGTATGAAATATAAAAAGTGGTTGATTCCTTACACTCCGAATACTGGCAATACCTTGCCAGAAATTTTTGCCAAAGGCAAGTACTTTTTGAAACAGTTTTGAAGCCAATAATTGAGCCTTGAACCTCCTCCAAATGAGCCATAAAAGACCTAAGCCCACCAATGCGAGACCTACTAGCCATAGCAAACTAGCGAGTGTAGGAATTTTGCTAGTAAAAATTTGCCAAAAAGTACCACTCAATTTTTCAAACTCTACAATCAACAATATGCCAATGAGCAAAAGTAACATCAATATATCAATCAACCTTTCTATGACTACCGTACCAAAACCCACACTCAGTGGAACTTCATCAAGCTTTTGCATCAGACCACAGCGAGAGACCTCACCCGCTCTTGGAAAAATCAAATTGACGAAATAGGCACTCATCACAGCATGAAACGCATGCCCAAAGCGGGTACGATAGCCTAGCGGCGACAAGAGGAGCTGCCAACGGTGCGAGCGTGAGGCATGGCTCAACAATCCAAAAATAGCCATAGGCACTATCCAGCGATAGTCGGCGCGTGCAAATTGTGCTTGTAGCTGTGCCCAATCTAGCCCTTTGAAAGCATACCAAAGCAAAGCCAGTGAAAACACAAGCGGTAAGCCATAAGAGAAAACATTTTTCAAAGATTTTTGCATAAAATCGTGGTTTGTATGCCAAGCATACACTTATCAATGGCTAAACAGGGCGGTTGTTTTCATCAGGAAAAATCACTTTAGGCGTGTAGGTGCGTGCAGCAGCTTCTTCAAGTAGCCCATACGCAATGATAATAATGACATCACCCACTTGCACCTTGCGAGCTGCGGGGCCATTTAGGCAAACCTCACCACTGCCTCTTTTTCCTTTGATGATGTAGGTCTCGAGTCGTTCGCCATTGTTGATGTTTACGATTTGTACTTTTTGATTGGCAAACATTTCGGCGGCATCTAGCAAGTCTTCATCTATGGTGATGCTACCAACATAGTGTAGCTCTGCTTGGGTAACTTTTACTCTATGGATTTTTGATTTTAATACTTCTATCAGCATTTTTGAGTTGATTTGAAATTTTCGCTTGCAAAACTAATAAGCCTTTGGCTCAAGTCCTATTGATTAAAAAATAATCTTCTGCAGATGTTTGAAAAATAAGCCTCAAAAGGCGTTTTGTTTACTTCTTTTTTGTCAAAATAGTTCAAAAAAAAATGGTTTTTTAGGGTAATTTTTTTGCCCAAAATAACACTTTGAAGGGCAACAACTAAAAGCTTGCAGATGTAATTTTATCCCAAAAAAGCAAATTGTTCTATATGGTAGATTTATTTCCCAATAAGGGATTTTTGTAGTTTTCCTAAAAAAGTTTAATATGCTGATAATCAAGTAGTTATGACTGTGGCAAGTTATTCGCTCACATCAGGCTCAGACATCAAAATCAAAAAAACTATGAAAAATACTCTTCAAACCCAATTTATCTTAACATTATTTATCGCTGTAGGGCTGTTTGCCTGTAACCAACAAGTACAAGCTCCCAAAAACATGTCGGCACTCCTTACTGCCCACAAATGGCAACTTACCTACGAAAAAGGATTGAATCTACCTACCGAGTCGTTACTTGACAACATCATAGAACTTGCTTCCAACGGAGACTTAGTATATTATGAAAACCGTGAGGAAGTCAATGTTTTTACACGCAATAAGTGGGAATTGGCAGATGACGGTACAAAGATTATAGAAATACTTCCCGATGGAAGCCGTACTGAAAGTAAGATAATAGAGATTACAGAAAATACCCTGAAACTTACCTACACTGAGTCTGATGGACTCGGTGGAACAATACAAGTGATAGAAAAATACGAAAAGTTTGTACCCAAAGCAATGGCACAGATGCCCTGATATGGAAAGTGTAAATCATGAGTTGTGAATTTTGAGCTTTTAAAGCGTCCATCATTAATAACTTTGAAGTAGAAATAACCGAGGCTACTTTTTACATCTTCCTGTATTAAAAATAAGATTAAAATTAGTTGTTTAGTGATTGTTTGAGTTTTTGTTTACCTTCAAAAAACCTCTCTACCTTGTAGAGAGGTTTTTTTGATTGTCTGACAATTTCTGTGAAAATCTGCAGCAGCGGACTTTCAGTCCACTTGCATTTATGTTCTGGACAGTATTCAGTCTATCTTATGAAACACTATCACAAAAGTTGGGTTGTCTGACAATTTTTATGGAAATCTGTAGCAGCGGACTAAAAGTCCGCTGGCATTTACGTTCTAAACAGTATTTAGCTCATCTTATCGCACACAATTACAAAAATTGTCAAAGAATCAAAAATTGTTAGAGAACTGTTTTTTTGATTTGAAGCAATTTGAAATAATATCCTGCTGCTAGACAAAAAAAATTCAACCCTTTCCAACCCTTTCACAACATCATGGGTCATAGCCTCAGAAGGATATTTTTAATAAACTTAATTTTTTTAACATTATGAATTTTCTAAAAAGAACATTTTTGAATCAGGCGCATCTTTTGATGCTCTTACTGGTAGCACCACTATTAGTTTTTACTTCTTGTGGCAATGATGATGATGCACCCACTCCACCACCTACCAACATTGTAGATGTAGCCTCTGGCAATGCGAACTTCTCTCTCTTGGTAGAGGCAGTGCAGCGTGCTGGCTTGGTAAATGCACTGAGTGATGCCAATGCTACTCTCACAGTATTTGCCCCTACCAATGCCGCTTTTGAAGCAGCAGGTTATAACTCAGCAGCCATTGCAAACGAAACACCCTCAGTACTCGCAGACATACTTCTCTATCACGTACTAGCTACTGAGTTAACTTCAACACAGCTTGCCACGGGTACAGTCAATACCATTTTGAGTGGCAACGAACTAATGTACATCAACACTACTTCAGGTGTTAAAATCAATGGAAGTGTAAATGTTACTACTCCCGATATCCAAGCAGACAATGGTGTTATCCATGCAGTAGATGCTGTAATTTTACCACCTAAGAGTGCAGCCCAAACAGCTACAGATGCAGGGCTGACTTATTTAGTAGCTGCCATTACACGCTCAGGGATTGACCTAAGTGCTTTGCCTCAGCCACTTACCATCTTTGCACCAAGCAACCAAGCTTTCATTGATGCAGGTTTTCCAACAATTGCCGACATTGAGGGAGCTCCCGTAGATGCAGTGGCAGATATTATCAGATACCACGTCATAACGGGTGGACGTACTTTTTCTACTGACTTAGCTACTGACATCAGTGTAGCGGCAGCAGATGGTAATTCACTTTATTTTGGAATTGATGGAAGTGATGTATTTGTAAACGAGGCACAGATTACGGGTACAGACATTCTTACTACTGATGGCGTAGTGCATCTTGTAGATAGAGTAATTGGTCAGGGTACGATTGCCGACTTTGCAAGCCGTAATCCTGAGTTTTCTTCACTGTTTGCGGGTATCGGTGCCTCTGCTACTACTACGGCAGACCTTGCTGCAACTTTGGGTGATGCAGCACAGACTTTGACGGTGTTTGCACCTAAAAATGCCGCAATAGCCACTTTCTTGACTGGCTTGGGTGCAACAGGTGTGAATGATGTAAGTGGTGATAACTGGTTTACAGTGATTGCTTACCACGCGGTGGGCTCAGTGGTATTCTCAGGCGACATCACAGACGGGGCTACACCTGCTACAGTTGAAGGCAACACTGTTACGCTTAACTTACCACAGGGTGGCGGAGTAACTGTTACAGACTTGAACAGTGGTGTAAGCAATGTAACAACTGCTGATATTAAGCTAAAAAATGGCGTAGTACACGTGATAGATGCTGTACTTAACCCATTATAATAAGATACATAAAGTCCATCATAAATTTAACTTAGGTTAAGTTAGCGTTAAAAGTGTGCATTTCGTAACCAATTGATAATCAGTATATTATGTGAAATATATAATATGCTGGTTACATTTAGGTTGCGAATTTGCATTTTAAAGCCTATTTAATTGCTATTATTTACCTAAATTAAATCTTAGTATAAAAGTTTCCGTGCCATCTATGCAGCCTTTGTATGTTGGGTTATTTCTTAAGAAGCAAGTTTGTGACTTGTTGGGGGCTACGCAGAACTGGGGATTCCCCGCTGTTTTAAGCGAGTTGCTAAAACTAGTTTGCTATTGTGGATTACGCTTAACACGCAACCTAAGACTAGAATGGGGCATCTGAGCAGTTGGCTGTGGTGAGTAAATACGCTCTGACTCAGATGGGTGCTATCGCTCATATCTCATATCTTTGCTTCATAGTTCAAAAGTACAATTTTTTGTATATTTGAACAAAC